>NZ_JBSIPA010000012.1:0-40524 GCF_053574605.1 Caballeronia sp. M23-90
GTGGAAACCTTGTTCTATTTGCCGTGGAATCGGCATTAACTTTGCCGTGGAATCGGCATTAACTTTGCCGTGGAATTCGTGATTTTTTTCCCGTGGAATCCTTGTTCGCGATGGCGTGGAATACGCAGATGCCACCGACTCCAGACCAGCATCGATTTTATTCGGGCCTTCTGTTCGAGCTAGGCGCTCCGCACAATGCTGCAGCTGGTCTGGCCTCTTTGGAGCGGTTAGCTCGTGACATCCTCAGACGCGTATCTCCAAGGATGCTGGTTGTCGACGAGGTCCATCATCTGCTGGCGGGCAGCTATCGCGAGCAGCGTGCGGCCCTGAACCTTCTTAAATTCCTCGCGAATGACTTACAGATCAGTATGGTTCTGGTCGGAACACGCGATGCTGTATTGGCGCTTCAAACCGATACTCAAATGATCAGCCGTTATACGCCATTTGAGATCCCGCGTTGGCGCGAAAGCGAAGGTCTACGACGGCTGCTCGCCGCGTTCGAACGGGTGCTTCCACTGCGCAAACCGTCGGATCTCGCTCGACGCGAGATTGTTCAGTTCGTCTTGAGTGCGACTGGAGGACTAACTGGTGAAATATCTTCGCTGCTGAACAACGCCGCAGAGCTGGCGATTCGCAACGGCGACGAATTGATCAATATGACGCACCTTGAGCATGCCTGCCGAATCACGCAGTAACTCGGGTCTCTGGCCGGTCGCTCCAAGGCCCTTCTATGAAGAGGCTTTCGGGAGCTGGCTTGGCAGGGTGGCGGCACGCTATCAGGTCAGCGTTGGGGCGCTTTGGGAAAGCAGCGTTTCAGAAGAGATGCCTGTGCTGGGAAGCGCAGGATGGATACTCTTCCCGACAATATCGCCTTTTACACTGCAGCAATTCGCGACGCTCGCGCGTCTTGATGTTGCCAGGTTGAGCCAGATACAGACGCCGCCAACATGGCTTGCCGACCGTCGCTGCATGCCTTACTGCTTTAAATGCTTCGTGCTAAATGATGCAGATGTGTCGGCTCCCCGTTGGCCTGACTGAAGGACGTGCGGCACGCAACGTCGGCACGCGCTCGGAGTTTCAGGACATCAAAGCAACGCTCGATGCGTACCGGCTTCTCGCCGCTCGTTCTCACTCGCACGGGCTGGTCATCGGGCATATTAGATTGCGAAGGGACGCGACGGTAGCGACCGGATTACCTCCGAAACGCTCAAAATGAAGGGGCGGATAGTTCTAGTTATTTGGAATTGAAGTCGTGCTACGGTAGGTCAATGCATAACGCACCACTGCCACATCGTGGAGACCGGCAACGAGAGTCACCGTTTCCGGCATAGCAGCGCCAGTGCAAAGAAGCGCATCCGGTCGCGTGAAACTGCGCGAAAAGCCGACGCTGCAAGTGCTTCTGAGCTCGAATGATCGGCGCTTGCCGCGCCGGGGAATCTGCTACGGGCTACGCCCTTCACAGCTTCCCCGGCGCAACCCATCCTCATACGCAGGAGGACAAACAACTCGAAAACCCATAGACTTATCCACAACCGGTCCTCCTTTAGACCGGTCTCCACCCTGGCTCAGAATGCAATCGGCGCGGTGGCTCAAAATTCGCTCGGCGCGGACAAGCTCGCACTGCTTTAGGACCAAAATAAGTTGTGCAAGCGTTTTATCCGAACCAGATCAGGAAATGGACTGGTCGCCGCACCCGAGTGAACAACGGAATGTTAAGACTCCACAGCATCCCAGACGAGCCGCGGGTCGAATTGCTCCGCGGCAAGCAGAGTGAGAATTACCACTGAACCGAATGCGATCACGCCCGGGCCGGCCGTAACCTCGGCGAAGGGTTGGAAGCGCACCAGTGCTACTGTCACCGTAACGACAAACACGTCGAGCATCGACCACCGCCCAATGTGTTGGATCATCCGGTACAGTCTGGTACGTTCGCGAAGACGCCAGCTTGAATGACGCCGCGCAGTGATGAGGAGCAGCACCAATGCAGAAATTTTAAACATCGGCACCACGATACTCGCGACGAAGACGATCACAGCGAGGGGCCATTCGCCCGATGTCCAGAAATAGATAACTCCACTCATGATTGTATTGTCTTGCATGTCCGTCAATGTGGCGGTATGCATGACAGGCAGCAAATTCGCGGGGATATACAAGAGGCCAGCGGCGATCAAAAGCGCCCAGGTGCGCCTCAGGCTATCCGGATGACGCTGGTGCAAAGCCGCGTCACAGCGAGAGCACCGCTGGTTTTTCATGCTGCGCTTGTACGGATCAAGCCGCGCACACGCGGCACAAGAGATCAGGCCGGCCCGTAGCGCCGTGACGTATTGCAATGTGTGCTTGGGGTTACTTGCGCTTGATTGCGCGGCCACTGCCATCGCTGCGCGCGGTGGTCCTGCTTGTACAGCCTCGATTATCGGCTCACTGCAGGTTGAGCGCTTCGCCTGATTGAGGCTCAGCCCGTCTGCGAGATCCCACAATGATCGCAAATCAAACTTCACGAGGATCGCAAGCATGATCGTCAGCGCACCGAATGCAAAAAAGGCGATTTCCGGAATCACGCGCGCCAGACTAAGCATCTTTACCATTGCTACCAGAACAGCGAGCATAAACACTTCGATCATTTCCCACGATCGGATGTGCTGGATCATCCTCAGCACCCAGTTGAATCCCGGTGGAATGTATCCTGCCCGTATGGGCATCAGCAAATATAGCAGTGCGGTGAGCTCTGTCAGTGGGAAGAGGATGGTCAAGCCGAAGACCAAGGCCGCGATGAATTGCACATTTTCGTGCCATAAAACCATGATCGCGCCTGTCAAGGTGGTCTGGGATGTGATCCCGTCAGCCACGAGTTCTAGGATTGGACACGCCTGGGCTATCAGAAACGTGATCAAGGCCGCCAGCGTTAATGCGCTCGTAATTTTAATTCGCCGTGAGGCACTGCTATAGAGCGTCGATCCACATCTCGGGCAGCATGCGACTTCGTCGCGGCCGGTTAGAATCGGCTTTTGGAACAGCGTATCGCAATATCGGCACGCAATGATTTTTTTGCCATATTCCATGCGGGCCTTTCAATGGGTGACAGTCGTATACGGGCAAAGGTGACGTTTTCATCTCGATGTACGGCTGACGCACACGGAACAAAACGACAGCCAATCTACTGCTGCCCGGTCCCCCACTCAGGCCGATATCGACCGGTTTCGTCAATTTCAGTAGCTGGCACTTGCTTCGCCGTTCCCGAGATGGGATGAAGTCCCATCTCTGCAATGTGCTTGGGGGTTCCTTGCCAGATCCAAGCGGGGTTGTTGCCGTTAGGGGCTTTGTAGTCGTAGACTTCTACCAGTGCGCTGCTCATATTCAACCTCTTTATCCTTAGTGCCGCTGGTTGAAGGCGGTTCGCCTTCTGGTCGTTCGTTTCCGTTTTGCTGGTATCAGTCGGCCACTGCAGCCCACTCAGAGAGGTTGAGAGTGCGAGGGCCGCGCAATCACGCATTTGTCCCTGCACTTTCTAGGCCGAATGCTCCGGACAACGCAAAGCGTGCCAACCGTGTGCTCAAATCGTCTTCGACAACATCGAGATGACATGTCACCGCCTTCGTGATCCGGGCAACGAGATAAATCGGAACGCAGCGATTGATGCAAGCATTTGATCAAGTTGCTGCGCGGTGAACGGTGGGGTGGCCTGAGACTGCGGCGCAGGTGCCGCGTCCTGTGCGGATGCTTCCAATATCTCGAAGATCAAGGCGAAGACCACGTTTGTTCTCGAGAAGACCGCGTTAGCATTACCAACCCCTAAGCCCTATTCAAGGACATGCAGCAAATCCATCAACTGTCTGAGTAAGCGCCACCCCGGTGCTCCCGATCTTGACTTGTATCAATGTGGGAACGAATTGATCACTTGTTGCCGGTGGTGATTTGATATTTAGACAGCGATTTTGTTACGTTATAACTTTGCATACAGCCGTATTTCCAGCGGGACTCACCTTTGGCTGCTCATAGGGCTTCATAAACCGCGACCGCTGGCATCTTGACCACCACCTTGGGAAACACAGGCATGACATGGCGCGGATTCAACGCGCAACTGTCTTAAATAAGGCAATTTGCCTACCAAGAGTCCTGATTCAGCCGCTCGGCCAGCAACACTTCGATCCCGTGTCCCGTGACGTATGGTGGCGTCACGCGAGCCCCGTGCGGTGCTATGTACAGTACGCCGGACACGTAATTGTCAAGTCGGTCGCCAATGTCGTTTGGAGATCGTGCGCCGCTCAAACGCCGCAAGGGAGTAAGCCTTCCACGACGAGGCATTGCGATCACAAGCAATACACTGCAGTTTCGATGCGCCCGATTCGCCTTTGCGCTATCTGCCGACCGCTGCCTAAGGGAAACCCGACCGTTATACAACCTATCTCCGAGATGACTTAACCATCGCAGGTGGACATTTCGCCAAGAACCGGACGGCGCCCTAAACGCCGGGATTTTACGAAGATCACGCGGCGATCATAAAGATCGCCGCCTTAGATATTGCGCGAGATCAACAATGACAAGATACCTGCGCCTTTCACAACATCTGACTTCAGCTTGGAAGCGCTGCCCCTTACCCTAATTTTCCGTTGCATCAGCTTACTAGACACGCACGCCAACTCGTACGCATGTTGCGACGAGAAACGGACACTTGTTGCTGAGTAGTTTCCGATGCTATCTAACTCAACGCGATGTCTCTACCATCAAGTTTTAGCGACGGTACACGCACTCGACCCATCCGACGATGGCTAAGCGCGATAGTAAGCGATGGAAGCTGAAGCTCATACTGGCCGCACATTTTCGCGTCGGATGGCTTCTTTAGCATTTTTGGTTCGCTCGTCCTGCTGATTGCTGAGGATACAAGATAACGAAACGGGTGATTGAGACCCGACTTGGGGGGTTCCTCGACAGGCAGTCCGTTCGTTGATTACTACTCGAGGACGCTGAAGTCTACGACGGGAAAACGGTCACTTTTACGATGACTCGTATGCATCGTCAAAGTGGCTGTCGCATCTTTTTAACCTGCCTTCAGTTGTGCGGGCTCGGGCTGGAGCGAATAGGGAGGGTCGATCATGTTGCAAAGTATTCAGCGGCTTTACGGACAACCGGTGATCGCCCGAGACGGAGAAATCGGCAACATCAAAGATTGTTACTTCGACGACGAGGCGTGGGGAGTGCGTTACCTCGTCGTCGAAACGGGAAACTGGTTTGATACAAGACAAGTCCTAATTTCCCCCTACTCATTTGAGCCGAACAACCAGGTTTCTGGATCGATCAAGTTGGATTTGACGCGTCAACAGGTCAAGGACAGTCCAGAAATCGACACGCATCGACCTGTGTCGCGTCAGCATGAAATTGACTACCTCGACTACTACGGCTATCCGACGTACTGGGATGGGGCATTTTTGTGGGGAATGAGCGAACTTCCGACATCAAGGTCGATGGGTACAACGACTGGCGGAAGAAGCGACACGAACGTCGGGCGATTCGAGCATGAAGAGGACGCGCGCACCGAGGACACACACTTGCGAAGTACTCGCGCAGTTAGCGGCTACCGCATCCAGGCTGCGGACGGCGGCATCGGTCATGTCGATGGGTTTGTTTTCGATGACGCCGCTTGGGTAATCCGAGACCTAATCGTCGATACAAGAAGTTGGTGGCCAGGCGGCGACCAAGTACTGATTGCAACGCGCTGGCTGAACCATATCGATTGGATTGGGTCGTCTGTGTCGACGCCATTAACGCGCGACGAAGTCAGAAGCAGTCCGTTATTCAGTGCCATAGCCCCAGATAGATCCTTCAAAGAGGAACTACACACGAACTTCGGTCGACAAGAGTAGCGGTTGCCAGAGGGTAGAGAAAGTTGCAATGCGGTAGATCCGGCATCTAGCACGCGGCTTAGGGTTCCGGATAAATGAAAAGGATCCACCTAAGCCACCGGTCTTCTAGTAGGTCGCTGACACCCATGCCTCCGGCTCACATTGAAGCGATACAACAAGTGAATAGCGGTACGGATTTGTTCTTGTATGTCTTGGTGGGTATTACAGGAATTTCAATTTTTCGAAGGGAGTTGCGATGAGCCGTACGAATCTTTCTGTATCGATGCGTGTATGCCTATTCCTGCTTACAAAGATTATGGCCCGAAGGCGCCGAACAATTACTCTGGGTATCCAGTACATAGGGCTGTTCACACAGCTGGTGCCGATACTTGCACCGGCAAAGGTGAAGCTGCGGAGCAGCACCGCCAGCTTCTAGCTTTGCATTTGCCCGTCCCTAGTATCACGAAAGTCGACTCATTAGCCATATCGATTCGATCTGTGTACAGATGCCATTCGGATAGTAGTTAAATAACCTAAATATCATGCCAACGACCGCCGAAATTGCAAATCCGCAAGGCACGCCCGCTATTCAGTCCATTGACCAAGTAGCGCCCAATGACCTTAAGCCACTCTTTTTTGTAGCGTGGTTGCTGTGCGCGGTTTTCTACTTCTTTCAATACGCGGTGAGATCAGCGCCTGGTGTCATGCAGAGTGAGCTTACCGCAGCTTGGGGCGGCAATCACATCGGCGCAATGATTTCGGCTTACTATGTGGCTTATGCCTTAATGGCGTTGGCCGCAGGCGTTTTGCTAGACCGATATGGCCCACGAGTAACAATTCCGTTTGGTATCGCCGTGGTAGGTGTAGGCTGCCTCATATTCGCGCAGGGCAGCGAAGTGGCAGGCATGATTGGATTTGTCCTTCAGGCAGTCGGCGCGATATTTGCCTTTATCGGGTCGTCTTACGTCGCTGCTCGGTATCTGCCTGCCCGTATGTTAGCGATGTTTATCGGCTTCACTCAATGCCTTGGGATGGCAGGCGCGGCTTTCGGCTCCAAGCCGGTCCACATGGTGATAGATCCGGCCGGCAGCTTCCACGTCAGCTGGCAATATGTTTGGATTGCGTTCGCTTGCATCGGCTTCGTTCTCGCGATGGCGACTTGGTTCTTCATGCCGCAGGAGAAAGGGGACAGTCCGAATCATCATGGACCTCTATCTTTCAGCAACGCGATAAAGCCGTTCAAAACGGTGTTCGGCAACGCTCAAAGTTGGCTAGCCGGGGTCGTAGGGGGTTTGTTGTTTTTGCCGACTACGATAGGCGCATTGGTTTGGGCGACTTCATTTCTTCATGGTGGCGAGAAGATGACCATGGCGGCGGCTGCATCGGACGCAGCCATGGTGCCCATTGGTTGGGTCATTGGTTGTCCATTGCTTGGATACATCTCGGATAAAATAGGCCGCCGCAAGCCGGTCTTGATTGTAGGTGCGCTGGTCATGCTTGCCGCGGGTCTTAGCGCGATCTACATACCCGTGGGCGTGATGCCGCGTTTTACAGTGGCTTTGTTGCTCGGCATCTCATCTGGCGCGGCAATGATTCCCTTTTCAATGATGAAGGAGGTCAATCCTTCGGAAGTCAAAGGTACTGCTGCAGGAGTAATGAATTTCCTTGTATTTGTGACCACCGGAATAGTGTCGCCCTTCATCTCCCGTCTAATGGTTCCGGACCAGGCCTCGCCCTTGAGTTTGCATGAATTTCAGACAGCGTTCTTGCCACTGGTCGTCGGCGTCGTAATTGCGATTATTCTAAGTCTGTTCCTGCGGGAAACCGGCCGGTCCGGCGCGCCGGACCGAGCCCCAAAAAGCGTCGCAACCCTTGCCAAAAACACAGTTGTTCATTCATCAATGTAAAAATCTGGCGGAGAGACATAGCATGGACATCGCCGTTTATAGCACCAAATCTTACGATCGCCAGTTTATGGATACGGCAGTTGGAAAAGGCCATAAGCTCCACTACCTTGAGGCACGTCTAACATCCGATACAGCGGTGCTCGCGCGCGGGTCCGATGCAGTATGTGTCTTCGTGAACGACCAGGTCAACGAGGCAGTTTTAAAGGAATTTAAGGTACTTGGTGTACGACTTGTCGCGCTACGGGCGGCGGGTTACAACAACGTCGATCTCGACGCAGCGAAGCGACAGGAAATAACCATCGCCCGTGTACCGGCATATTCTCCCGAGGCTGTCGCGGAGCACGCATCGGCGCTGATCCTCTCGTTGAATCGAAATATTCATCGTGCTTACGCGCGAGTTCGCGAAGGTAATTTCGCTCTCGAAGGTCTACTTGGCTTCAATTTGCAGGGGTGCACCGTGGGAATTGTGGGGACTGGACGCATTGGCGCAAGTCTCGCGAGGATCATGAAAGGTTATGGCTGCCGCGTGCTGGCGTATGACATTAACCCTGATTCCGCTTGTGTCAGTTTCGGTGTTACCTATCTAGCACTTGGTGAACTGCTTGCGGCATCCGACATAGTCTCACTTCATTGTCCGTTGACCCCGCAGACTAGACACCTGATCGACGCGGCCGCGATTGAGAAAATGAAGCATGGGGCGATGTTGATCAATACGAGCCGTGGTGCGATTATCGATACATTGGCCGTTGTCAATGGCATAAAAACCGGGGTTATCGGGCATTTGGGACTCGACGTCTACGAAGAGGAAGCGGCGCTGTTCTTTGAGGACAAATCGGACGAAGTGATTGGCGATGATGTCTTCGAGCGCCTCTTGACATTCCCGAACGTTCTTGTCACTGGTCATCAAGGTTT
Source organism: Caballeronia sp. M23-90 (assembly GCF_053574605.1). Lineage (NCBI taxonomy): Bacteria > Pseudomonadati > Pseudomonadota > Betaproteobacteria > Burkholderiales > Burkholderiaceae > Caballeronia > Caballeronia sp. M23-90. Next base: position 8,657 of record NZ_JBSIPA010000012.1, read on the forward strand.
CTTTACAAGCGATGCGCTGGCTGCAATTGCTGAAACAACGATCGCCAATATGACGTCGTTTGAAAAAAGTGGTCGAGCCCTCCACGAGGTCACTTGAGCGTTGTCTTAGCTCATGACGAAATGCAAGTACGAATTAACGCGCAGTGGCGGCGCTTCTGCTCCATCTCGATCACTAAAGTACTGATGAAGTAAAAGGTCCGATGAGAATTGTTTGTATCGTATATGCGCTTTATGGCATCCATATTGAGGAACGCTAACCCCTCAATCTTGTCTACGACTTCCCCCGAAGTTGCTCCACGCTACGCAGTAGATATTAGCGGTCAACATCGATTTCTACATCACTACATGGCTAGGATTGGATCGCCAATGAAGTACAAGGATTACTACAAAGTGATGGGCCTGCCCCGTACGGCCACACAAACAGAGATCAAGGCCGCTCATCGAAAGCTCGCCCGCAAATTTCATCCCGATCTCAACAAGAAAGCTGACGCGGAAGCAGGCTTTAAAGAGGTGGGCGAAGCCTATCAGGTGCTCAAGGACCCGGAAAAGCGCGCGGCATATGACCAACTGGGCGAGAAACCGAATAATGCCGAGAACTTTAGCCCATCGCCAAACTGGAACGACGGCTTTGAATACAGCGGACGAGGTGACGGAAGAGGCACGCATGGCGATTTCAGCGACTTTTTCGAATCAATGTTCGGGAGCGCGAGTACGCAACGGCGCCAGCCTTCCGCGCACGCAGAAGGGCAGGACCATCACGCCAAGGTCATGATCGATTTGCGTGACTCATTCACGGGCGCGCAACGTGCGATCACACTGCGGATGCCAGTCGCGGATGCTAATGGGGTGGTGGGAATGCAATTGCGCACCCTAAATGTCTCCATTCCCAAGGGAATTCTCGCAGGCCAGCGTCTTCGGCTTGCCGGTCAGGGCGGGGCGCCAATCGGGGAAGGCTCATCAGGCGATCTGTACCTGGAAATAGAATGGAGGGAACAGACGCGGTTTAGGGTTGAAGGCCGCGACGTGACTATCGACCTGCCAGTCGCACCTTGGGAGGCGACACTCGGTGCGGAAGTTATCGTGCCAACACCCGATGGCGGCAGTGTTAGCATGACGGTGCCGCGCAACTCTGCGAATGGGAGACGGTTGCGGCTGAAGGGTCGAGGTATTCCGCAGGCGACACAATCAACGCCTGTTGGTGACCTGTATGTCGTGCTCGATGTTGTTTTGCCACTTGCCGACACCGATGCGGAAAAGTCCGCTTATGGCGCGCTGCGCGACGCTTTCAAGTTCGATCCGCGAGCCAGCTCCAGGGGCGATTCGACATGACATCATCGACAACGGTTTTTTTGCAAGGTGAGATCGTCGAAGAAAGCGTCGAATTTACGCTTGGCGAACTGAGCAGGGCAAGTGGCGCGTCCGCGGAACAATTGAGCCTTTGGGTGGCCGAAGGTGCGTTTGAACTGCGGGGGCACGCCGCGGTGGCTTGGCGCTTTACTGGCAGTGCATTGCGTCGTGCGGCGACGGCGCAGCGTTTAACACACGATTTTGGGCTAAACCCTGCCGGTGTTGCGCTCGCACTCGATTTGCTGGAAGAGATCGAGACATTACGGAGAAGACCTAATCGCTAGCACGGTAGGGCTCTCTTGCGGCCGAGACCTCTCAGATCGCGATCGTGGCTTTTCTTTCAGAGGATACGGATCAAGACCGTTACTGTTTCCGTTCCTCGCTGGCAGCCGAATGCATCGGAGATGATGGCACAGATTAAAGTCGCGTTTATTTGCTCGTTTTGCGAATGAGCGCGAAACGGAAACGCCGCCGCGATGAAACAGCTTATTGGCGCAACGTAAGACAACCATAGACGCTGAGCCGAACACGCGATAGCCGCAGATACAAGACGCAAGACGGTCATTGGGACCGAACTTCGGCTGGCTGTATGAATATCTTTGGTGGCGTAGTAGCGCGCGCGAAACGGCACAAGCGTATCCAACGCGGGCGGGTCGGGTCTGGTCTGTTGTCGGACGCGCGTAGATGGGCGGCGTCAAGGGGACCTGCCCATCGTTCAACATCGTAAGCGCAGTAAGCCCCAAGCAGGCGAGCTTTGTCGAATTGAGGCATCGGCATTATCGAAAAAATGGAAAGTTCGTTGCTCTTGAGAGTACCGGTTCATCAGAGTAACGGACGTCGATACCGGCTGCTCCGTCGACTGCAGGTAGCTGCTAGAGTTGTCAGATTCGCAGATATAGCAACGGCGAGCAACGGCGATTGCGTTACGACTCGTCAAAGGCGTAGATGGGACTTCCTCGAGGTTCGTTTCCGCAGCAAATTCAGCGGAGCGCTCTCTTTGACGGATGAATCCGCTGCATACGCTTGAGAGAGACGGTACCGAAAGTATCGAACGATGTGGCGTCGATCTTTCGGGCCTTGATTCACTATCTGCCTAGCTTTAGGCGAAGGTCAAGTCACGTCAAAGCACCGCTGCAGCTGGCACTTCATTAGCAGGCATTGTCCCTTCGTGAAGGTCCAGCCGTGTCGGATTGTGTGCTTCTAGGATTGTTCGGGCGCGCGCCATTTCTTCGGCCGGGCCATTTGCCATCACGAGAAACCCATTGGCTTGGAGCGCAGTCTCGTAATGGATGACATAGTCTTTTGGAACGCCCGCTGTGAAGAGCGCAGCGCTCAAAGCGCTGACACTCCCTACTACAACTGCGCCTTCAACAGCGGATATCACAATGGATGCAAGATAACCGACCACGACAACAGGCCCGATGACCGGCAACGTCAGGAAGACACCGCCGAACAGAGCACCCCATAGCGCGCCCCAGAACGCACCGTATTTCCCCCAAATTTTCATGCGGTCGCCGGTGTTGTAGAAACCGACCACTTTTTCCTCGGTGTGATAACCCTTGCCGATCACGCTGAAATGTCTCATGTCGAAGCCATTTTCAATAAGTTTTCGGACAGCCGCATCGGCTTCCGTGTGGTCGTCGAACGTAGCGATCAGAACGTCGTTGCCAGTCATTTGCTTCTCCTTAAAACGCGTTGAATAGAATGAGCACGGAATCGCGGATGCAAACCCGTCCGTGCCGGTTTGTCTCAATGGTATCGACATAGACCGCCGATGCGCAGACTCGGAAACTACTCAGTGGATGCGGTGCGTACCAAGGCGACTGGGGCTCTAGGCGGGTTGTTTGCTCCCTATAGGTCGTGCAGGGCCTCGAACGCCTTGAACAGGATACGCGGATTGAACTTTCCCTTATAGACGGCTGGCGGCGTTTTATCGATATCAAGTAGCTGATATACCGCTGCCTGCGCCGAGCGAATCGAATACTCGACGGTGAAGACAACGTCGTCCGGCAATTCGCAAAATTGGCCGGTAAAAGCCAGGTTCACCGATCCCTGCGGCACGACTTCCGGCCGGTCGCCGTGCTCGCGCGGCATGAACTGGCTCGTAATGAAAGGCATCAGGCACGGAATGCATACGGCATGGTCGAGAACCGCAGCCGCGTGGCCAGCCCGCAGATGTCCCAGTACCTCGGTCATGATCTCGCGGCCTGTGCACTCGGCCATCGGTTTTTTCATGAAGTCGCCTGGGCGATCGATATAGAGGCCGTATCCCCAGAACACCTGCACGTCACTCGGCTGACCGATGAAATGCGGTTGATGCGGCAGGACGATGGACATGAGCCAGTTCGAATCCGCGAAGGTGATGAGCCCACCTTCTCCAGGCACATTGCCGGTGAAATCCCGGACTAGGTTGAAGAATGCGGGATCATGCAAGGTGGTTGTGAACGACAGCCACTTCGATTCATCGACGTGATCAGTGAACACGTGCGGGCGGCCGAAAGTTGGGCGGTCCACGGCGATCTTGTTCCAGAGCGCCCAGGAACCGGTGTTGGCGCCGCTGTCCAGTGCGACGGCGCGATCCATACCGCCGAGCGTCGAGCCTTTGGTCATTGATCCCAGCGTGACGATCACCGCATCGCAAGGCCCCACCGGGATTGATTCGCTGTGCCCCTCGCGCTCGCAGACGATTCCCTCCACGCGCGTTTCGCCGTCGGCTTCGTTGAACACCAGATCGCTCACACGTGTGTCGAACTGGAACTGAACGCCGCGGTTGTCGAGCCATTTTCTCAGCGGTCGGACCATCGAGTCGTATTGGTTGTAGACCGTGCGCATGATCCCGTGCAACTGATTGAATCCCGATACCATGTGCACGAAGCGCAGCAGGTAGCGCTTGAATTCAACCGCGCTATGCCATGGCTGGAACGCGAAGGTCGTGCACCACATCAGCCAGAAGTCGGTCTTGAAGAAGGCCGGGGCGAAGTGGTCCGCTATGCGGCTGCGGCCGAGCAGGCGCTCCGGTTCGATTGCGAGCCGTTCGAGCGTGAGTATGTCTTTTTCGGTGAGCCCGAACTCGGGTTTGTCGATCCGACGACCGTTGCGTACCAGACGAGACTTCGACGAAGTCTTCACCGTTTCATTCCAGTCCAGGATTTCCTGCGTGACCGTCTTGCTTTCATCGAGCGTGGGGATCGATGAAAACAGGTCAAACGTACATACGTACTTGCTCTCGAGCATGCGGCCGCCCCGCAGTACATAACCTTCTTGCGCCGAGCCCGCTGCGTCCAGACTTCCGCCTGCCACGCCAAGCGCTTCAAGTATCGTGATATTGCGGCCCGGAACATCGGCATCGCGGATCAGGAAGGCGGCCGCGGCCAGCGATGCAATGCCGCCTCCCACGAGATAGAACTTGCTGTCTTCGGAGGAGAACGGCTTGGCCGTGCCGCCGGTGTACGCACGTTGCATGGAATCACCCTGTTTGGGATTGGGTTGAGCGGTGTTGACCAATGAACAGTGAAGCGCCGCTTTGAAAGGTAGCGGTCCCACTTAAACCGGGGTTGATAAAGATCAACGAGCGGGCTGATGCAGTCCCTATGCTGGATCGGGTCAAACGCCGAAGGGCGCTTGCAACGGCACACCAGCAGCAGGGAGAAAACATCTTATGGACCAGACGCATAGCAGTTTGCCGCTCAAGCCCGTTGCCGCCGATACGGTCGTTGCTCAACCCGCCGCTCAACCCGGAGGCCGCAAGCTGAGCTTGCCGCTCCTCACGGGTGTTGTGATCGCCTCGATGATCGGCGGCGGCGCCTTCAATCTGCCGCAGAACATGGCGCAGGGCGCAGGACTGGCGGCAATCGTGATCGCGTGGATGATCACGCTTGTCGGCATGTTCTTTCTGTCGAACACGTTTCGCACGCTGGCCGACAAACGCCCTGATCTGAAAGCGGGCATCTACTCGTATGCGAAAGAAGGCTTCGGCTCGTTCGCGGGCTTCGAGATGGCTTGGGGCTACTGGCTGTCCGCTGCTTTCGGCAATGTTGCATTCGCCGTGCTGATCATGAAGACGGTCGGCTATTTCTTTCCGGTGTTCGCAGCGGGCAACACCTGGCCGTCGATTGTCGGCGCGTCGCTGCTGATCTGGGTCATGCATTTTGTCGTGCTGTATGGCGTTAAGCGGGCAGCCATCCTGAGCGTCATCTCGAGCGTATTGAATATTGGCACCATCACCGTGGCCCTGTGCGCGATGGCGGTGGCGATCAAGGGCGGCATGTTCTCCTACGACTTCTGGGGCGCTCAGGAGCATTTGGGCAGCCTCCTTGGGCAGGTCAAGAGCACGATGCTCGTCACGTTGTGGGTGTTCATCGGCATCGAGGGGGCGGTGGTGGTTTCGGACCGCGCCAGCAAGACCTCGCAAGTAGGAATCGCGACTTTTCTCGGCCTGACGGTTTGCACGATCCTCTATTTCCTGTTGTCGGCGCTGCCGTTCGGTGTGATGCATCAGGCACAACTCGCGGGGCTGGCTTCACCGTCTACGGCTTACGTGCTGAAAGCAGCAGTGGGCGACTGGGGCGCGGTGTTTATCGTCGTCTCGCTGCTCGTGTCGCTTCTGAGCTGCTGGCTTGCCTGGACCATCCTTGTCGCGGAGTTGCCGTTCGAAGGCGCAAAGGACGGCGTATTCCCGAAGTTTCTCGCTAAAGAAAACCGTCACCATGCCGCGGCGCCGTCGCTGTGGGTATCGAGCGCGACCATGCAGCTCGTGATCTTCGTGGTGCTGTTCGCCCACGACGCCTGGATGTGGCTGATCTCGATCACCGGGATCATGATCCTGCCGCCGTATCTGGCGAGCACGGTCTTCCTGTGGCGCTACGCGACGCAGTCGAAGTACGCACCGACCGCCGGTGAAACCTCGAAAGAATCGATCTGGACCGGCGTGTTGGCGACTGTCTATTCCCTCTGGCTCGTCTATGCCGCGGGACTGCAGTTCCTTCTGATGTCCACCATTCTGTTCGCACTCGGCTTCCCCGTCTTCTGGTGGGCACGACGTGAACATGCAGCCGGCGAGCGTGTGTTCACGGGGCGTGAGGCATCGGTCGCGGGCCTGCTCGTGGTCGTGGCGGGTGTGGCTGTCGTCCTGTTCAGCAGGGGCTTGGTGAAGATCAGTTGAGGTCGTGAATGACGCAATACGATTGCCAATACAAGGATCAAGATGCTGTATGACCAGATGTTCGGCTTCCTGTTTTGCTGTGCGTTGCCCTTGCCACCCGTGTTGCCGTCGTCACGCTTTCAGCGACTCGTCGATGAACTCGGACGCTTGGGCTATGCCACCACGGTCACCGTCACGGTGGCAGAAGCGTCCTCGGCTATCCGCAGCGAGGCCGCGGTTGGCTGCGTGATCGTGGAATGGTCGCTGACCGAATCAGAGACGGACGTTGAGGCTTTCGTGCGCTTTGTCCGGGAGCGGGGTCTCGACGTACCCATCTTCATCCTGGTCGAGCGCCATCTGCTCGCGGAGATTCCGGTTGCGGTGCTGGGGCATGTGACGGGTTATGTGTTCATCGAAGAGGATACGCCTGAGTTCGTCGCCCGCAACCTGGTGAGTCATTTGCGGACGTACGCTGACTCGCTCAAGACGCCGTTCTTTGGCGCGATGGTCGATTACGCGGAACAGGCGAACCAGATGTGGACCTGTCCGGGCCACAACGGTGGCGTGTTTTACCAGAAAAGTCCGATCGGCCGCGCGTTCGTCAAGCATCTGGGCGAAGCGGTGTTCCGTAACGACCTGGATAACTCCGTCGTCGAACTGGGTGACCTGCTGGTTCATGAAGGCCCCGCGCTCGCTGCGCAAAAAGCGGCAGCGCGGATCTTCGGCGCGGATCGGACTTACTTCGTGCTGAACGGTACGTCCACGTCCAACAAGATTGCATTGACCGCACTCGTGACACCGGGTGACCTGGTGCTCTTCGATCGCAACAATCATAAGGCGGCACATCACGGCGCGCTGCTGCTCGGCGGGGGCATCCCCGTCTATTTGCAGACGCAGCGCAATGCGCACGGGATGATCGGTCCGATCGACTACGACGCGCTCGACGAAGACCGCATCCGCGACGGCATCCGTTACAACAAGCTCATCACCGATCCCAAGGCGTGGCAGCACGAGCGGCCGTTTCGTGTTGCGGTGATCGAGCAATGCACCTACGACGGCACGATCTACAACGCGCAAATGCTGATCGAGAAGATCGGGCACCTGTGCGAATACATTCTCTTTGACGAAGCCTGGGCCGGTTTCATGAAGTTCCATCCGCTATTCAAGGGACGTTTCGCGATGGGCATCGAGGGACTGGATGCCAACGCGCCGGGCATCCTTGCCACGCAGTCGACGCACAAGCAGCTCGCCGGCTTCTCGCAAGCGTCGCAGATCCACGTAAAGGACGCGCATCTGGACGGCCAGCGTCGCCAGGTCAGTCACCGGCGCTTCAACGAGACTTTCATGCAGCACTCGTCCACGTCGCCGTTCTATCCGTTGTTCGCCTCGCTCGATGTGGGCGCGCAAATGATGAAGGGCCGCTCCGGCGAAGTGCTGTGGGACGATACGATCAAGCTCGGGATCGAGATGCGCAAGAAGATCCGTGTGCTGAAACACGACTACGAAGCCACCGAGACGGACCCCGCACGGCGCTGGTTCTTCGATCCGTTTGTTCCTGACAAGGTCACGGCCACGAGCGGCATGCAACGCTGGGAAGACCTGTCAACGGACGAACTTGCGAGCGATCCGCGTTACTGGGAGCTTGCGCCGGACGCGAAATGGCATGGCTTCGGCCACCTCTCGCCCGGCTACGCGATGACGGACCCGAACAAGCTAACGCTCATCACGCCCGGGTTCGATCGACGCACCGGCGAATACGCGGAGCACGGTGTTCCGGCAGCGGTGCTCGCCGAGTTCCTGCGCGAACGGCGCATCGTGCCCGAGAAGAATGACCTCAATAGCATCCTGTTCCTGCTGACACCGGGGCTGGAGTCGAGCAAGGCGGGCACGCTCCTTTCGGCACTGGTGCGCTTCAAACAATTGCACGACGAGAACGCGCTTCTCGACGATGTCATCCCGACCTTCGTCGCTGCCCATAGCGAGCGTTACGCGGGAATCGGCCTGCGCGATCTTTGCGCCGACATGCATGCGTTCTATCGTGAGCGCAATGCAAGCCGCCTGCAACGCGAGCAATTCCGCGCAGCGCACTTTCCCGAGATGGCGATGACCCCGCAAGCCGCCATGCACGAACTTGTGCGCAACAACGTGGAGCTGTTGCCGATCGACGAGATCGAGGGACGAATCGCGGCAACACTCGGTCTTGTTTATCCGCCGGGTATTGCGGTGGTGGTATCCGGCGAGCGCTACACCGAGCGCGCGATGCCCACGCTCGATTACTTCCGGATGTTCGAGGAAGGCGGGAACCGTTTCCCTGGTTTCGAGAACGAGATCCAGGGAATCTATAGAAAGAAGGAAGCCGACGGCAGCGTGCGGCTCTATACCTACGTCGTTAGTGGTCGAAGAGCATGAAGACATTGAGGGGGAATCACTGATGGCTCTAGGCGTTCATTCGGAAGCGGGCAAGCTGCGCACGGTGATGGTCTGCCGTCCGGGTCTTGCACACCGGCGGTTGACCCCCGCCAACGCGGCATCCCTTTTGTTCGACGATGTCATCTGGGTCGACAAGGCGATCGAAGACCACGATGTATTCACGGGAGCGATGCGCGAGCGGGGTATCGAAGTATTGGAGTTTCACGATCTGCTCGCAACGATCTGCGGCGACCCGGTCGCGCGCGACTGGATTCTCGATCGACGCATTGTCGAGGAGGAAGTCGGCACGGGGATGCTGAAGGAGTTGCGCGCGTGGCTCGAACAGATGCCGGCGGCACAACTGGCCGAGGTGCTGGTCGGCGGCGTGGCGAAGGCCGAAATGCCCTTCGACGCCCGCGGCCTTTTTGGCGGCTACCTGGAGCAATCGGACTTTGTGATCCAGCCGCTCGTGAACCTGATCTTCCAGCGCGACACGAGCGCGTGGATCTACGGCGGCGTGACGGTTCACCCGATGTATTGGCCGGCGCGCCGCAAGGAAGCATTGCTGGTCGCCGCGGTGTACCGCTTTCATCCGCGCTTCGCCGGTAAGGTGAACACCTGGTGGGGCGACCCGGATCGCAACTTCGGCGTGGAAACCATGGAAGGCGGTGACGTCATGTCCATTGGCAACGGCGTGGTGCTGATCGGCATGGGCGAGCGCTCGAGTCCGCAAGCGGTCACGCAGGTCGCGCGGCATTTGTTTGCGGGCGGCGGCGCCAAGCGGGTGATCGCTTGCGAGTTCCCGAAGCGGCGCGCCTCGATGCACCTGGACACGGTGTTTTCATTTCTCGATATCGACTTTGTCAGCATCTATCCCGAGGTCGCCGACGAGATCCGCTGCACCAGCCTGTATCCGGGTGATGCACCCGGCGAAATCCACTATGAACGCCATAACGCCAAGTTCCTGACGGTCGTGAGCAATGCCCTCGGGGTGGGTTCACTGCGCATCCTGACGACTGGCGGAGATGCATATGAAACCCAGCGTGAACAATGGGACGATGGCAACAACGTGCTGGCGCTTGACCGGCGCATGGTGATCGCGTATGACCGCAACACTTACACCAATCGCAAGATGCGGCAGGCGGGCGTGGAGGTCATCGAGATCCCGGGCGGGGAACTCGGACGTGGACGGGGTGGCACGCATTGCCTCAGTTGCCCGATCGAGCGAGACGCTATCGACGCCTGAATCCCCCCTAATTCTCAACCGGATCTCATCGTGTTCAATGTACATAACCGCAGTTTCCTGACGCTGATCGAATACACACCGCGTCAGATTCGCTACCTGCTGGATCTGTCGCGGGATCTTAAACGCGCCAAATATGCCGGCACGGAGATCGCGCGTCTGGTGGGCAAGAACATTGCGCTGATCTTCGAAAAGACCTCGACTCGTACGCGTTGCGCATTCGAAGTTGCGGCTCATGATCAGGGCGCCCATGTCACCTATATCGATCCAGGCGCGTCCCAGATCGGTCATAAGGAGTCGATGAAAGATACTGCCCGCGTACTTGGCCGCATGTACGACGCGATCGAATACCGGGGCTACGGGCAGGAGATCGTGGACGAACTCGCCAAGTACGCAGGGGTACCCGTGTACAACGGGCTCACTGACGAGTTCCACCCGACACAGATGCTCGCCGACGTGCTGACCATGCACGAATTCAGCGACAAGCCCATTCACGAAATCAGCTACTGTTATATAGGCGATGCCCACAACAACACGGGCAATTCGTTGATGATCGTGGGCACGAAGCTTGGCATGGACGTACGCCTGTGTGCACCGCGCCGGTTGTGGCCGCACGACGACCTGATCGCGCAGTGCCGCACGTTCGCGGCGGCTAGCGGAGGTCGTTTGACACTAACGGAAACACCGGCAGAAGCGGTGAAGGGTGTCGATTTTATCTATACCGACGTCTGGGTATCGATGGGTGAGCCGTTCGAGAAATGGGGTGAACGGATTGAGGAGCTGCTGCCCTTCCAGGTGAATGCGTCCTTGCTTGCGGCCAGCGGCAATCCGCGCGTGAAGTTCATGCATTGCCTGCCTGCGCTTCACGACACCAAGACGGAGATCGGCAAGCAGATCGGCGATAAATACGGCTTGCTGAATGGCGTGGAAGTGACAGACGACGTATTCGAGTCGGACGCATCGATTGTCTTTGAGCAGGCAGAAAACCGCCTTCATACGATCAAGGCAATTCTCGTCGCCACGCTGGCCGAGTGAGGAGAACGCAATGCTGATGGTAATTGCATTGGGCGGCAACGCGTTGCTCAAGCATGGCGAAGCGGTAAGCGCGCAAGCACAGCGCAACAACGTGCGGATCGCTGCCGCACAACTCGCGAAGGCAGCGGCCGGCAACGACCTCGTGATCGTGCACGGCAACGGACCACAGGTTGGCATGCTCGCGCTGCAGGCGGGCAGCTTCCCGCTCGATGTCCTCGATGCGGAAACGGAAGGCATGATCGGTTACATGATCGAGCAGGAAATGCGCAACCTGCTGCCTGCAGGACGGCCTTGCGTGACCTTGCTGACCATGGTTGAAGTGAGCGCGTCCGATCCGGCCTTCGAACACCCCGACAAGCCGATCGGGTCCAGGTACACGGTTGCCGAAGCGGCGGTGGCGTCGCAGGGGAAAGGCTGGACCCTGGCGGCACAGGGAGACAAGTTACAGCGTGTCGTACCGAGTCCAAAGCCGGCGCGCATGCTCGAGATAGAGCCTGTACGCTGGTTGCTCGAACACAGTTGTGTGGTCATCTGCGCCGGAGGTGGTGGGATTCCGGTAGTCGCTGACGCACAAGGGCGGCATCGGGGTGTCGAGGCAGTGGTCGACAAGGACCGCAGCGCTGCGATGCTCGCGGCGGAACTCAAGGCGGATCTGTTCGTCGTCGCGACTGACGTGCAAGGGGTTTATCTCGACTGGGGCAAGCCGTCGTTGCGCTTGGTCGCGCGTGCGAATCCAGCAGCGCTTGGCGAACTGGCTTTCTCGGCTGGATCAATGGCGCCAAAGGTCGAAGCGGCGTGCGATTTTGCAAGCCGCACGGGTCGGCGCTCGGTCATTGGTGCGTTGAGCGACATCGAGGCAATGATCGCCGGCAATGCCGGGACATCTATCGATGCAACGGCGGCCGGCATTGAAGAGGCACTTGCTACGCAGCCGTCTTGATGAGCGGCTTGACTTCGGCGCCGGGCAGATCACGTCCGGCGATCGCAAGCGCGAGCGGCGGATTCAGACTGTCGACCATCGACGTTGGCATGAGGATGGTCGCCCCGCGCTCTTTGGTCGTTTCGTAAATGATGTTCATCGCGCGCAACTGCAGCGCTCCCTGTTGAGTCTCGTACACCTTTGCCGCCTCGACAAACTTCGCCGCAATTTCCGCTTCCGCCGAACCCAAAATTACGCGAGCTTGCTTTTCGCGCTCGGCTTGCGCCTGGCGCGACATGGCGTCCTGCAATGCCACCGGGATCGCCACATCACGAATCTCGACAGAGCCAACGGTCACGCCCCATGCAGCCGTCTTGGCGCCGATCTCGTCCCGCAACTGGGCATCCGCTGCTCGTCGGTCCGACAGAAGCGCCGACAGCATCGATGAACCGATCATTTCCCGTAGCGATGTCTGTGCTACCCGGTCGATCGCCTGCCGATAGTCGGTGATGGCCAATGCCGCCTTTTGCGCATCGTGGATGTGCCAGAAAATGATCGCGTCGACGTTCACCGGCACCGTGTCTTTCGTGAGTGCCTGCTCGGCATTAAACGAGGTGGTTTGGATGCGCTCGTCGATGACGGCAACTACGGTATCGATTACCGGGATGATCATGAAGAACCCCGGTCCCCTGACGCCCTGTAATTTGCCAACGCGCAACACCACGAATTTTTCCCAGACGTTCGCGACCCTCACGGACAGGAAGATGAGCACGGCTGCGACAAAGAACAGCGGTGCCAGCCACACGCTTACAAATTCGCCGGTCGCCAGCCCGGCAAGTAGCAGTACCAACGCAAGGAACAGGGTGATGGGATTCATGATGGTCACTTCCTGAAAGGCTGCCGGCCACGATTACTCAATCAGACCGGATGTTCGATGGATTTCGCAGCAGCAGGCGCTGCGGAGTCGAGGGCGCCCGGATGGGGGGCAGGAACGAGCAGGACTGGGCACGTTGCCATTCGGACGAAACGCTCGGCAACGCTTCCTAGCAAGAGCCGCTGGAAACCTCGGCGCCCGTGGGTACCCATAACAACAAGATCGGCTTTCAGTTCGTCCGCCGCGACCAGCAGGCGTTGTGCAATGCCGTCGCCATACAGATCGACCTCAGCGATCCGCGCGACGCCTCTGGTTTTTTGCAAATGCATCTTCTCGAGCGCCGCGTTCGTTACTCGTGTTCCTTCTTTGGTCAACGCGTCGCGCAGGATCGACGGGTCGTAGCCTAGGGCGTCGTAGGCCATCAAGGGTGCGTCGATGATGTAGACGGGCTGCAGTTCGGCATCGGCTTCCCGAGCGATCTGCAGGGCTGCGTCGAGCGCCAGGAGCGACGTCTCGCTTCCATCTATTGCGACCAGAATGCGCTTATACACGGTGTTCTCGCTTCGGTAATACACAACGCTTGCGGCCGCGGCGTTCGATGCATGCGGGCGTTGCGTGACGGTTTCCATAGACGAGCGTAGCGCTTGAACGCGCCGCAACGCCAGCCTCGGAAACTACTCAGGCAGCGGCCCGCGACGACTTGCGACCATGTCGCTCGCCGGCCGCAAATCGTGTGACGAAGTGAACCGCCGTCTGGTGGTTCCGGGAAAAACATGCCAATCGGCGGTGTACTAGCGCTTCACTGCCTTTTCGTAGTCTTCTCGGTATTCGTTCAAGATCTGTCGAGTAAACTTCCCGATCGCTGCATATTCGATATCGGTCAAATTTGCGAGCGATACCCTGGCCGATGTATCGACAACTTCAAAGCCGTTCCCAGGTAATAAGACTACGCCTGTCTCTTCTGCGAGACGGAACAAGAAGTTAGTTCCGAGATTGCTCTTGATAAACCACGCCTCGAAGGCGGGTCCGTAGAGCTTGCCGCCGATCTCCTGGAGGTCGATCAAGCTGTAATAATTGACGTCATTAGCATCCCGTTCCACCTTCACTCCCATCTCGCGGTAAAGCGTTTGATGCCTCTTGCGTATGAGTTGTTTGGCCGAATTCTTGTAGTGATGGTCCCGGTCCATAAGTCCGTTCAGCGCGAACAGAGCCATCTGCAACTGTTGCGGCACAGAGAGCCCCGCTGTGTGGTTCAATGCGACGGCGCGACTGTCGGCGACCAGACGATCAATGAAACGCAGTGCCCGAGGTTCAGTCGTAAGCGTGGAATAACGCTTGTCGAGCAGTTGTTTCTGCGGTTCTAGCAGCTTTGCAAGCGATGCGTCGAAGACATTGTCGTCATGTACGCCAATGGTGCCCAGGCGCCAACCCGTCGCGCCAAAGAACTTGGAAAACGAGTACACACAAAGCGTGTTGTGTGGGCATTTGGCAAACAGGGAAACGAAGTCATCTGCAAACGTCCCGTAGACGTCGTCGGTGATAATCATCAGATCCGGGCGATGACTGGCGACAAGCCCCGCTAACTGATCCAGCGAGGCATCCGATAGCTTTGTCGACGGTGGGTTGCTCGGATTGACGAGGCAGAAGAGCTTGACAGCCGGGTCCTTCAGTTTGGCGATCTCGGCTTCCGGGAATTGCCAGTCAGCGTGTTCGTCCATCCGGATGTCGACTACCTCTAGCTGGTAATCGCTTAAGACGGGAATCTCTAGGTAGGGCGAGAAAATCGGCGTTGCGATAGCGATCTTGTCTCCAGCCTGAATCAGGCCATTCTCGTGAAGCGTCTGGAAGATATAGGCCATCGCGGCCGTTCCACCCTCTGTGGCGAACAGGGAGAAGTCCCCGCTCTTCGGCTGTGCACCGAACATTTCCTGAGTGAGATACGCCTTGACGATCTGTTCCGTGTGTTTAAGCATGCGCGGCGGCGTGGGATAGTTGCAGCCGAGGAATGCACTCACCATTTCATAGAGAAACGAATCACGATCGAGGCCGAGCTGATCTTTGACATAGGAAATTGCGGAGCGCAAGAAGATAACGCCGTCACTCTGTCGATGATCGTTAGCGTAGGCTTCAAACCTTTGCACGATACCGTCATGTTCGGGAAGACCGCCGAAGCCGCTGTTTAAATAGGAATATGACCGTTCCGATTCTCGCAGGGAAAAGTCACCCAGGCTCAGGAACGCCCAACGCGGCAATGTTGCGAGGAAATTCGGATTCCCCCGGCCCGCGTTCAGCATGATTCGCTGTGCATCGGATGAAGCAATTTCGATGAGCCGATCCTTAAGTTCGAACGGGCTCAGACCAGAAAATTTACTATAGTCTTGCTCTGCCATGATGGTCTCGCTTAAAAGTTTTAGCTTGCGTTTTTCGAAATAATGCCGACAATGACCGGTCCCCACAGCGTGAGGAAGACGTTGGCAACGGCGTAGGTGACGGTGAAGGAAACGACCGGCGTGGCATTGCCCGCCTTGGATAGCAATGCCGCAAACGCGGGATTCGCGCTGCGACCGCCTGCGACGCACGCCAGTGCTTCAATTGGATTTCGAATGCGTAGAACGAAGTAGGAGAAAAAGAACGTGACGATCTGAGGGATAAGGGTGACGGCGACGCCGAGCAGCAGCAGGGTCAAACCATATTGCCGAATCGCGACCAGTGCTTGGGGACCTGCCGCAATTCCGACAATTCCAACAAAGACGGCAAGCCCAAAGTCGCGTAAAAAGTTCGAGGCCCCGATCGGTAACGCCGCGAACTTCGGATGGACACTGCGCAGCCAGCCAAAGAGCAAGCCTGACAGCAGGCAGCCGCCGCCGCTTCCGATCGACACGGGCACGCTCCAGAGCTTGAACTGGATCAGTCCGATCAGCATTCCAAGTATCATGCCGAGGCCAAAGAATACGAAGTCGGTAACGGAAGCAGCCGTAATTTTGTAGCCGATCTTCGGCTGTACGCGGTTGAGATCGGCAGAGCTGCCGACGAAATGCAATTCATCGCCCGTTTTCAACTGAAGGTTGCTCAGCAAGGGCAGGTCGCGTCCCATGCGCTTGGCCGCGGTCAGGAAAACACCGTGACGGGTGGCGACATTTATGTCGTCATGCATTTTGCCTACTTCCCGGCCAGTCATTTCACGATTGGTCAGGATGATCTCTCGACTCTCAAGCACGACTGCCATGTCGGGCGGCGCGACGACTTCAGGACCAAGCATGCTGGAAGCAGCGTCCATGACTCCCACCGCGCCGCTGATCGCGACGCTGTCGCCAACCTGGACCAATGCCGTGTCGGTGACATCGAGCACTTTGCCCCCGCGATAGATTGCTTCGACCGCTGCATCCGAAAGCTCGGTATCGATCGCCAGCGCGGTTTTCCCGATAGCGGTACTTGCTTTGGAGATTTCAAAGAAGCGTGTATTGACCGAGGTAATAGCGTTGAATTGCCCCGGGTCGAGTTCGGCCTTGCCGCCCGACATGAGCTTGGCGAGCTTCACCGCTTCTTGCCGGATATCCCACTTCATCACCATTGGCAAGAACCATGTCACCATGATGATTGGGCCAAGCGAGCCAAAAATGTAGCAGACGGCGTATCCGACCGCGACGTTGGTTTGCATGGTTTTTATCACTGCCGGCGCCAGCCCCAGCCGGCTGATGGCGTCACCAGCTGTTCCAATGATTGCAGACTGCGTCAGGCCGCCGGCAGCCAGTCCCGCGGCCATTCCCCGGTCGAGCCCAAAAGCCCACGCTGCGACGAGAACGCAAAGGAGTCCTGTAACACACATGACGACTGCAGACGCCAACTGGTTCAACGACCGTCTGTTCAGCGCGTGAAAGAATTGAGGACCGCCCTGAAAGCCAACCGCATAGATGAACAATGCAAAGAAGATTGCCTTGATCCCTGCGTCAATCTGAATGTTCATTTGGCCGATGACCACGCCCACCAGAAGCGTTCCGGCGACACCGCCCAGCACGAAGCTTCCGATTTTGATCTTGCCGACCAGATAGCCAAGCGCGATCGTCGCAAATAGCGCGAGAAGCGGCTCCTCTGTGAACAAGTGTTTTAGGATTTCCATTGCTATTTTTTCCGGAGAGTCGTGGCTGTCGTTGATCGTTTGGGGGAGGGCGAGTTGCTATCGTGACTCGCCGCTGCGGCTGTCCGGCTGCCGCTGATGGTGCCCTGAGCAGGCGTTACCAGGTGGCTGAAAATTGCTGCTGCATTTGGGCGGCGGACGTTACCCCGTTAGCGATGAGAAGCTGCGTGAGAATGCGCGCCTTCTGAGGATTCAAGTCCAGTGAGACGATGAAACCGCTTTTGTCGTCGTCAACTTCGACATTGCGATTCACGAATCCGGATCCAACGCGCGTCGAGCGGACGACTACAACGCCCTTCTTGACTGCTCGTTCAAGTGCGGCAAGCGCTGCTATCGATGTGTTTCCATCGCCGACACCCGCTAAAACTATGCCCTTCGCGTTGTTGGCGACGGCGTCGTCTATTTGCACGCCGTCCATATTGCTATGTCCGTAAATGATCTCGACCCTTGGCAACGTCCCCGCTGCAGGCAGGGCTAGCCCTGCATAATGAGGCGCATGCTGGCTGGTCATGAATCGCACACTTGCCGGGTCGACATAGCCTATCGATCCGCTGTCCGGAGACCGAAACGTTTGCACGCTAGTGGTGTTCGTCTTCGTTGCCCACCTTGCACCTTCGATCCTGTCGTTGAGGACAATCATGACGCCTCGACTGCTCGCTTTGTCGCAGGAGGCAACTTCGACGGCTTCATAGAGATTGTTTGGTCCATCCGCACTAATGGCATTGGACGGGCGCATCGATCCGACAAGAATGACGGGCTTGTCGGTATGGAGAACCTTGTCGAGGAAGAAGGCAGTTTCCTCGAGTGTGTCCGTGCCGTGCGTGATGACCACCGCATCTGCCTCGTTCTTATCGGAAATCTGTTGAATGCGTCGTGCAAGCTGAAACCAGACCGTGTCGTTCATATCCTGCGAACCAATCGATGCGACTTGCTCAGTCGAGAGACGGGCTAACTTATCAATCCCCGGAACAGCCCTGATGAGCTGTTGGGCACCGACACTGCCTGCGTTGTATGCGTCGGCGGCGCGAGGGTCGGATTGCCCTGCGATCGTTCCTCCCGTTGCTAAAACGATGACGCGAGGCAATGTGGACAATCCACCTGAACCCACCTTGGCGGCGGCCTGACACGTTGTGGCTGGTTTCTCTGCTTGGGCACAGGTCGAAAGAAGGGCCACTGCGGTGCAACTCGCCGCTACGAGCGCTTTCACTATGCGATGGTGTGCCTTCAATGTAAGGGGGCTTACTAACGAGCGCATTTTCCGGGATCCTAAAGAGCATAAAATTGGTGGTGCGCGATTCCGCATCTCGGGCAACTATGGGGTGGCCGTGTTCGGAATGATCACGCTTGGATAAAGAAAACGGTAGAGTCGGAAAGTACTCAGAACCGTTAGCAGGAGCGCATTCTCATTTGGCAGAATGGAAGCCCGTCGGTGTGGGAACCCTTGAATGCCAGTGGCGCGGGGAGTTCGCGGTTGCGTCGCGAGCCTGGAGGCAGCGCGCCAGAGATAGTGGCATCCGCAAATCTGTCGTCACATGTATGGCGACAAACGTTGGATCTGACCGATAAAAATGCGCCTGAGTAGTTTCCGACCCTTTCGACTGCAACGGGACCGGATCATCATAGCTGCGGTATGGAAAGCGGCATTTCCGTCGTCAGATAGCGCTGAGAGATTGTGATACTTGCGGAACAAATTCGCGCGTCGATCTTGCGATCAGCTAATCTGTCGATTTTTTTTGCTCCCAACGGGGATATTTCTTCTAGAGGATTCTTCAATTGTGAATGAAGCACAGAAAAAATAGACATCCGTCGCATTGAGATTCAGAGTGAACGGAGCAGTCTGTTAGATCGGCAGCAAGAATGAAGCGGCGTACAGCCGCGTGATTTTCGACCCGCCACGCTAACCTGACACCTAAGACCGCGACAGCAGTGAGATAGGCGAGTACGATGAATGAATTGAATGCAGGGGCTGCTCCGTGGGTACCCATCTGCATTCGCTCCTCAATCCGCAAACATACGCTGATGTAGGCTTGGTTTATGCGTCATCCAAGGGGAATCCCGATTGGTTTCTGCAATCGCGTGATTATTCTCCGATCCCGCATATCTGCGCATATCGACCTGTTTGTCAACTAGCAAGGTCGCTACGGCTTTCTGCCTGGGGTGATCGTCGAATGCCAGCGATCTGCACTTACGCACACTGACGGCTTGCGTTTGTGAGCCTGAAGGCTCGAGGAGCGCTGGCCGCTTCGAAACAATTCTCTCCGGATGCACAAGATGCCTGCAAGTATCGTTCGTCAGGCTAGCCTCTCTCGACCCAGGTCGAAGCGCAAGCCACTTTCAAACGCTGGTCCTGCTGCTAAGAGCGACGAGCTTTTTGTCGTCGGGATCGGCGCATCGGCAGGCGGGCTCGACGCGTGCCGTAAGCTTGTCGAAGCGTTGCCGCCGAGAACCGCGACAGCGTGGATCTTTGTACAGCATCTGGATCCGGCTCACGAAAGCTTGTTGGTGAGCTTGCTTACCGGTCATACACGGATGACCGTCATGCAAGCGGCAGACGGTATGTTGGTTGAGCCGGAACACCTTTACATTATTGCCCCGGGTACGTATCTATCCGTCGCCAACGGAGTGTTACGCAGTTTCATTCCACAAGCACGTCACGGCGCGCGGCTGCCCTTTGACTTCCTGCTGCATTCACTCGCGAAAGAGTATGGCCCACAGGCTGCGTGCGTTGTCCTGTCGGGAACCGGCGCGGATGGAAGTCTCGGCCTGACGGCGCTCAAGGAGCAAGGTGGAATGATCATTGCCCAGGATCCTCACGAAGCGGGATCCGACGGAATGCCACTGAGCGCGATTGCCACCGGGGCAGTGGACCGGGTGCTGCCGCTAGCAAAAATTCCGGAAGCGCTCATGGAATACCGACGGCGAACTCCAGGCAGAGAGCGGGCTGACGAAGATTCAAACGAGGGCGCCGGGCCGGCTTGGCTGGCTCCGATAATTGAGTTGTTGCGCACGAGAACCGATCACGATTTCACGCTCTATAAGCGCGGCACGCTGGAGCGTCGAATAGAGCGCCGCCGCGCAATGGCGGCAGTCGAGACGCGCGACATGGCGGGCTACATTGAGGTTCTCGCGAACGACCCTGCCGAACTGGAACTTCTCGCCAAAGACATCCTGATTAACGTCACGCAATTTTTTCGCGATCCGAAGGTTTTTGATTTACTGGCGAAAACGGTCGTGCCCGAGCTTGTCCGCAATCATGCGCCAGGTCAGGACATCCGCATCTGGATCGCAGGGTGCAGCACCGGAGAGGAAACCTATTCGCTTGCCATGCTTTTTCTCGAGGAGATCGAGGCCTCGAGGCGAAGCATCAAGCTGCAGGTCTTTGCTTCAGATGCCGATCCGGATGTGCTTATCAAGGCCCGCGAAGGCCTGTATCCGGAAACCATTGAGGCGGATGTATCGCCAACTCGATTGGCTAATTTTTTCATGAAGGAAGGTAACACCTATAGGGTGTTGGCCGAGCTGAGGTCGTTGGTGGTGTTCACCGCTCATGATGTGCTTGTGGATCCGCCATTTTCCCGGCTTGACATGGTCTCGTGCCGCAACCTGCTCATTTATCTGAATCCCGAGGCCCAGACGAAGGTCGTATCCCTTTTCCACTTCGCGTTGCGCGACGGCGGCGTTCTTCTCCTCGGCAGTGCAGAGACAGTCGGAAAACCTGACGGCCGTTTCGAGATTCTTTCAAAGTCAGAGCGAATTTATCGGCATACCGGTCGCGGCCGATCGCACAACGTCGGCTTTTCGATGAATTCTACCAATGCGGTCCGCATTGCCTCCCGGCAAGAGCAGGGCCACGGTGTCTCGCGCCAATCCGCCATGGCAGAGCTGTGTCGACGACTGGTCATCCAGTCGCATGCACCTGCGACCGTCCTGATCAACCGGGACCATGAATGCATCCATTCTGTCGGACCCACCAACCGGTATCTGCATGTCGCGTCGGGCCCTCCCACGCAAGATATCTTGGCAATGGCGTCCCAGGACGTGCGAAGCAGGCTCCGGCTCGCCATCCAGCGCGCGAAGCAATCCAATGCGCGCGTGATCGTCACCGGGGGCACGACGGAGCTGAACGGCCAAGTTGTGGGCTTCAAACTCGACGTCGAGCCTGTCTCGAACGACGGAGAGGAAATGTTTCTGGTTTGCTTTGTCGACGAGCCGTATCATGACCATCATGACAGGAAGGCCGTCACTACTTCACCGGAGGACGTGCCTCGACTTACAGAGCTTGAGAGCGAGCTTGAGGCGACCAAAGGGGAACTGGCGAGTGCAATTCACAGCCTCGAGATAATCAGCGAGGACCATAAGGTGGTCAACGAAGAGGCGTTGTCGGTTAACGAAGAATACCAATCGACTAACGAGGAGTTGCTGACCTCTAAAGAGGAATTGCAAGCGCTGAACGAAGAGCTGACTGCGCTCAACAGCCAGCTACAAGAGACGCTGGAGCGGCAGCGCACGACCTCCAACGATCTCCAGAATGTCTTGTATAGCACCGAGGTAGCAACGCTTTTCCTGGACGTGCAACTCAATATTCGTTTCTTCACGCCGGCGACGAGATCGGTGTTTAATGTCCTCCCGGGTGACATAGGCCGGCCACTGGGAGATCTCAGGTCGTTGGCTCCGGAAGACGATCTGCTAGCCGACACACGCACGGTACTGCGCACGTCGGTCCCCTCCGAGCGTGAGATACAGACGCAAACCGGTGTCTGGTTTATTCGTCGGATCTCGCCGTATAGAACGGAGGACAGCCGGGTGGAGGGCGTTGTCATTACGTTTGCGGACATTACCGAACGTAAGTTAGTAAAGACCTCGTTGAGGGAAGCCAAACGGCTTGCAGACCAAGCCAATAATGCGAAGTCGCGATTCCTGGCTGCGGCGAGCCATGACCTGCGCCAGCCGCTGCAAGCGCTTGTCCTGCTGCAAGGTTCCCTCGCTAACGCAGTGCAAGGCGACGCCGCCAAGAAGATGGTCGAGCGTTTCGAGCATATACTGAGCTCGATGTCCGGTATGTTGAACGCGTTGCTGGACATCAACCAGATCGAAGCCGGAACCGTTCATGCGGAGCTGGCCAGTTTTCCGATTGGCGAGCTTCTTGATCAAATGAAGGATGAGTTCAACGACCGCGCGCTCCCGTCGAACCTCACTTTCCGCGTTGCCCCGTGTAGTCTTTTGATTCGAAGCGATCCGCATTTGCTGATGCAGGTGATTCGTAATCTTTTGTCCAACGCCTTCAAGTACACCAAGCGGGGGCGCGTGTTGTTAGGTTGCCGCCGCAAAGGCGATAGACTGCGCATCGAAATCTGGGACACAGGTATTGGTATTCCGAACGATGAGCTAAAGGCGATATTCGATGAATACCATCAGTTGGACAACGCGGCGCGGGAACGCAGCCGGGGTTTGGGTCTTGGCCTGTCTATAGCGAATCGTCTGGCTGATCTTCTCGGCGATCAAGTGACGGTGCGCTCTCAGCCTGGCAAGGGCTCTGTTTTCTCGATTGAAGTCGCGCTTGTGCCGCCCGAAACGAGTGGGCCTCCAAAGCACGATGGCGAGCCCGTTGCGGAGGTCGCAACGCCGGAGCCGAACGCGCACAATGGCTCGATACTCGTCATCGAGGACGACCCTGAAGTTCGAGACTTAATAGGGTCGATGCTCAAGGCAGAGGGCTATAACGCGAGGACGGCATCCGACGGTGTCGAGGGTTTGGAACTCGTGTTACAGAACGTCATCCGACCCAACCTCATCCTGGCGGACTACAACCTGCCTGGAGGCATGAATGGGCTCCAGGTTGTTGCCAGCGTTCGCAAGATCGCCCGTTGGGAGATTCCGGCGATCATCTTGACGGGTGACATATCGCTGGAGACTCTGCGCGACATTGCGCAAGGGAAATGCCTGCACCTTAACAAGCCGGTTAAGGTAGGGGACCTCATCAAGGCGATCGAAGGTCTCATGGATACTTCGCGTCATCCAGTTCCGCTGCGGGCGTCAGAGCCTGTCGCGCGGTCGACGGGGCAGACATCGTCCGTCGTATACATAGTCGATGACGACCAATATGTCCGCACGGAAATTCGGCAGGCGCTTGAAGACGACGACCGCACCGTCGAAGATTACGAGTCCTGTGAGGCGTTCCTGGAAGCCTACAAGCCGGGACGAGAGGCATGCCTGCTTGTGGATGCCTACTTGCCCGGTATGAAAGGTGTCGATCTGCTCAAGCTATTGCACTACCGGGGAGACCGGTTACCCGCAATCATGATCACGGGAAACAGCGACGTACGAGTGGCGGTGCAGGCCATGAAGGAAGGCGCTTCAGACTTCATTGAAAAGCCGATCGGCACGACCGAGTTACTCGAAAGCGTCGGGCGTGCGTTTGAACAGTCACTGAATTCGCAAAAGCTCTTTGCTTGGCGTGAAGCTGCGGCCAGTCACATCTCGGGCCTAACACCGAGACAACACCAGATAATGGATCTCGTGCTTGCGGGCTGCCCTAGCAAGATCATCGCAGCGGACCTTGGCATCAGCCAGCGTACGGTCGAGAATCACCGGGCGTTGATCATGAAGAAAACCGGCTCGAGGTCTCTGCCGGCTTTGACTCGCCTCGCACTTGCGGCCCAGTTGGTGAATGCCAATAGTGTCGACGACCCGTCTTCCAGTAGTTAGTAGGAGCCTGCGTCGCAGATAGCGAAGAGGGCGGTAGAGACGACGCTCTCTCAGGCTGCGCGGCATTGCTCAGCCGTTTTCCCAACGGTTGAGCACATCAAGCGACCTTGACAAAGGAGGCTCGCGGACCATCCCCGGTACGACTTCCGCTTTGTAGATTGAGGGAATTTCATGCTCCGCATAGTCGGTCTTATTTTGTGCCGTTATGCTTGGACAGTGCTCTGCGAGGTTCGAGCATTTTCTGCCCGCGCAAAAAAAGAGCCGAGAAGAATAATGCCGTCATACCACCCAAGATGCCCCAAATTGGTAGTGCCATGGTTGTACTCCTAGTTTTATGATTATAGGTTGACGCGTTTGCACTGTGCAGGACAGCACCTCCCACGACCAAACGATGAAGCCATCGCGGTCCTATCTGACCAATGTAATCCCCAAAGAATCGCTTAGGCAGGATCGGAAACTACTTAGTTTGCCGAATCCAACGTAACGAAATCATACGACCTCGCAACCGGAGACGGCCAGATCATCCGCTTGTCTTGCAAAGATCCAGCAATCAAACCTGCGCTTATGTTGCAGGCCCCGAGCCGAGGAATCGCTCGTGCCGATGGTGCTGGAAAAGCTGTGAATCACGATGCTGTACGGTCTTACGCAGGCCGAAAACTGTTCATTCAAAAGTATTGTTGGACGACGGCCTGAGTAGTTTCCGAGTCTGCCTTTGTTGGGCACTCGGCGCTATTGTGAGGGCGAGGACAGGGACGTTTATGAGCTCGTGTTCACGCTGAGGCTTCGAGCGAGTGCAACGCTTACGGCAACACAGGCGATGTCTCGATCGACCGTTTGTCGAGGCTGATACCTGATGCCCTATCCGATGCGTAACGTGAGGGGGCATACCCGTCCGATGAAAACAATCAAGCATGTTGCTGGAATTGTCCGCTACGTGCGGGCGAAGCTTCCATTGTCGTATCAGACAGAAAACGAAGAATAGGGGATGGCGCGCCATGTCCAATGTTATTGAAAGGCTGATTACGGAACATTCGAGGCTCACAAAAGTGGTGCGGCTGCTCAACGACCAATCAAATCTCCGGACTGATGCAACTGCGCCAAATATCGGATTGCTGGTCGATGCGCTTTGTTATCTGACGCGTTTTCCCGACGTGAGCCATCACGTGCTGGAGGATCGAATGGTCGAGAGGTTGCTGGCAAAGAAGGCGCTCCCGGTCGAGTTCGGGCATGAGATCGAGGCACAACACACGAAGTTGATCCGGGATGGACTCGATTTGCTGAGGGATTTGGAGGCGGCAACCCGGGGAGAGAATATGTCGCAGGAGCTCGTCGACATCCGGGTCCGGCTTTATGCCGAGCGACTCCGGCACAACATGGCCATCGAGGAGTTGACGCTGTTCCCGGCAGCCAGAAAGAGCCTCGACGAAGAAGACTGGCACGCGATCGAAGACATTGGTTTCCAGGGGCAGGCGGACCCACTTTTTGATGGCGAGGTGGACGAACAATTTTCTCAACTGTATCGGGTCATTACAGAGGAAGCGACGAGCGAGCACGCTGATCCCGCTTCTGGGCGGGGTTCTCGGCCCAATGCTTGAATCGGCTCCGTCTTACTCAATGCGTGAATCTCGGGAGACTGTCATGCCAAAGCAAGTTTTTACTGCCGAACAAATTCGCGAGGAAGTGCTCAGACGCTTGATTCAAGAGTCTCCCGCGCCCGGAGACGGTTCGCAGATTTTCGTCTCTTTGCCAACACCTCATTCGCCCGACGCTGAAGCGCGGAACTGGGATATGAAGAATGAGGATCACGACCCTCAAGATACCTACGCGAGACGAGTGATTGAGGAGGCCCGACGAGACTTTTTGTTATCGGATTCCGCGGAACGAGACGAAATATTAGGCGACTCTTTCGCGCACAGCTGAGCTAGCAAGGATGGGCGATTTTTTGAATAAGCTCTACGGCTTAAATGGTACGGTGCCGCGCCCAAATTCACGTCGTTGCGCATTGCCGGTAAGCCCGCAATTGTACTGAGTAGTTTCCGAGGCTGGTTTCGGTGTCGACACAGCCTATGATTGAGCATCAATTCAAGAGTCGACGTCGAAAGATGCCGCGTTGTCGAAGCGGCCACGTCGTGCGTAGCGTGGCTCCACTAAGCCCGAATTTAACATCTCAATCACTAATAATTAGTATTACTGATGTAATCATAAAAAATGTTCAAGCACACTTGATGTCATCTCCCTGACCTCCGGAACACTTCTACCTGAAGAGAGCAAGATATGGCCTACCAAAGCGTTAACCCGAGCAACGGTGAAGTCCTGAAGAGTTTTGATCAACTGAACAACTCGCAGCTGGAACAGTCGCTCGCTGCGGCCGAATCATGCTTCCAGACCTGGAAGCACACCACCTACGCGGAGCGCGCTGCGATCGTAGGGAAGGCCGCCGCACTGATGCGCGGCCACGTCGATGATTTCGCGAAGCTGGCGACGCTGGAGATGGGCAAGCGGATTGACGAAGCACGTGGTGAGGTGAAGTTCAGCGCCGACATCCTTGCTTACTACGCCGAGCATGCTGAAAAGTTCCTGGCACCAACCAAACTACATCCTAAAGTCGGCGCAGCCCACATGGAAAGCAGCCCGTTTGGTGTGCTCTTTTGCGTGGAGCCGTGGAACTTTCCGTTCTATCAGCTTGCACGTGTTGCCGGACCACAACTAATGGCGGGAAACACGTTGGTGGTCAAGCACGCGGGCTGCGTCCCGCAATGCGCTATTGCATTCGAAAAGCTCTGGATCGACGCAGGTGCACCTAAAGGCGCTTACACCAACCTGCTGATCTCGCATGAACAGTCCGAGAAAATTATCGACGATCCGCGGATCAAGGGTGTGGCGTTGACCGGCAGTGTCGCGGCAGGCAAAAGTATTGCGGCCCAAGCCGGACAGAACCTCAAGAAGACGTCGATGGAACTGGGCGGCAGCGACGCGTTTATCGTGCTCGACGATGCTGACCTCGAGAAAACCATTCCATGGGCGGTATGGGGGCGGATGTACAACGCCGGCCAAACCTGTTGCGCGGCAAAGCGATTCATTGTTCTCGATTCCATCGCCGACAAGTTCCTGGAGAGGTTCAAGCTCGCTCTCTCGGCCCTGACACCGGGCGACCCAATGGACGAGAAGACCACGCACGGTCCCTTGTCGACCGAAGCGGCGCTGGTACAACTGCTCAAGCAAGTTGACGACGCAGTGGCCAGCGGCGCGAAACTGGTGATGGGCGGCAAGCGCATCGACAGGCCCGGCTCGTTCATGGAAACGACGATCCTCACCGATATCAAGCCTGACAACCCGGCCTTTCGTGACGAGTTCTTCGGCCCGGTCGTCTCGTTCTTCCGCGTCAAAGACGAAGCCGCCGCGATTGCTCTTGCGAACGACTCCGACTTCGGATTGGGCGGCTCCGTCTTCACCAAGGACGAGGCACGCGGTAAGCGTGTGGCCAGCCAGGTCGACACCGGGATGATGTTCATCAACAACATTGACTGGTCCGACGCCGAACTGCCGTTCGGAGGCATCAAGTATTCCGGCTACGGGCGGGAGCTTGGCAACATGGGGATTCAGGAGTTCGTCAATAAGAAGCTGGTTCGCACCGCTGATCTGAACGCTCCGGCCTGACCACGACTCGCCACGGGAAACTCCGACATGTACATCAACGTTGCCGTGCTAAAGGAAACACACGCACACGAGCGCCGGGTGGCGCTTGTTCCCGCCGTCATTCCTAAACTGATCAAGCTGGGTGCGAAACTGCACATGCAAACCGGCGCAGGGGCGGCCATCGACCTGGACGATGCGGCCTTCGAGAACGTGGTCTTCATGGCTGACCGGAGCGCATTGGTCAAGGATGCGGACGTTGTACTTGCCGTTCAACCACCCGCGCTCGAGGTGATCAATGCGATGAAGGAGGGCTCGATCCTGGTTTCCTTCATCTATGCGCACAACGAGCCTGCACTGGTGAAGCGTTTGATCGAGAAAAAGATCACCTGCTTCGCGATGGAGCGAGTGCCGCGCATTACCCGCGCGCAAGCAATGGACGCGCTCTCAAGCCAGGCGGCGCTCGCCGGATACTACGCGGTACAGCTTGGCTCCACGCATCTGGCGCGCGTGCTGCCGAAAATCACGAGTGCGGCGGGCTCTCTCGGGCCGGCCCATGTACTCGTGATGGGAATGGGCGTGGCGGGACTTGAAGCGATCGCCACGGCTCACCGGCTAGGTGCGATCGTGGAAGGCTACGACGTGCGCCCCGAAACGGAGGAGCAGGCGCTTTCTTTGGGTGCCACGTTCGTGAACACCGGCGTCGACGCGCGCGGAAAAGGCGGCTATGCCCGCGAGCTAAGTGCAGAGGAAAAGACCAAGGTCGCGGCGGTACTGACAAAACATATTCAGGCAGCGGACCTGATCATTACAACGGCAGCCATTCCAGGTAAGGCTTCGCCTAAGCTGATCAGCAACGAGCAGGTTGCTGGCATGAAGGCCGGCGCCGTGATTGTGGACCTGTCAGCCGAGGGCGGCGGTAATTGCGAAGACACGCGCCCCGGCGAGACGGTGAAATTGGGAGGGGTGACGATTGTCGCTCCGCTCAACGTACCTTCAATGCTTGGTGAGGACGCGAGTGAACTGTATGCGAAAAATCAGTACAACCTCCTTGCGTTGATCATGAAAGACAACGTGATCGAAATCGACTGGAGCGACGAAATCCTTGCCCAGACGGTTCTCACGCATGCGGGCGAGAACAAAGCTTCCGCGAGCAAAAAAGAAGACAAAGGAGACAAAGCCGCAAGACCGGACGCGCCGGCTGCACGGCCGGCAAAATCGACACCGGCCACATCCAGTTAGACATCACGAGCCGACAGAGGACACACGCATGGACTTCCAGATTAGTATCTCAGGCTTCGTCGCCCTCTACATCTTCATGCTTGCCGCGTTCGCGGGCTGGGTGATCATCGGGCACGTGCCGGCTATCCTCCATACGCCCTTGATGTCGGGCTCGAACTTCGTGCACGGTATCGTGGTGGTGGGCGGGATCTATGCGCTGCTGAATGCATCAACGGTGCAGGAGCAGGTGATTGGTTTTTTCGCCGTGCTGCTGGGTGCGGGCAATGCCGCGGGTGGCTACGCCGTTACCGACCGCATGCTTGCGATGTTCAAGACAAGCGGCCCTCCCGCGAAGCATGCCGCCCACGGCAAGACCGCTCGCGTGAAGTCTATCCACGCAAAGAAGCAGTGAGGACGCCGCCATGCTAACTCTCATTGAACAACTTGGCATTGGTACGGCTGATCTGGCGGCGGCCTTCCTCTTCCTGTATGGCCTGCATCGTATGTCATCGCCAGTGACGGCGCCTTCGGGCATCTTCGTCGCCGGTATCGGCATGGCCGTGGCTGTGCTCGCGAGCTTTCTCTACGCCTTCGGCGTCGGCACTGCTGCGCGATCCAACCTGCCGGTCAACATAGGCCTCGCGGTGCTCGCGCTGGGACTTGGCGGAGGCGCGGCCTGGTGGAGCGGCCGTAAGGTCGCAATGACGGCCATGCCGCAGATGGTTGCGATCTACAACGGCATGGGCGGCGGTGCGGCCGGCGCTATTGCGGCTGTGGAGCTGTTCGGCAACAAGGCGCAAGGCAAGACCGAGCTCATCGTCACTTTGCTGGGAGCGTTGATCGGCGCCGTGTCGCTGTCGGGCTCGCTGATCGCATGGGCCAAACTCGACGGGGTGATCAACAAGCCGTTTCGTGTGAAGGGACAGCAAGCCTTCAACGCGCTGTTGATGCTCGCTACCGTCGCGGTCGGCGTATACATCGTGGTCGCGAGTGCGGACAAGGCTCTACTGGTGCTGGCCATGCCGACTACGATCTACCTGTTCTTTGGTTGTGCATTGGCGCTAGGCATCCTGATGACGTTGCCAATCGGCGGTGCAGACATGCCGGTCGTGATCTCCATCTTCAATGCCTTCACGGGCCTGGCGGTTGGGCTCGAGGGCTACGTGCTTCAAAACCCGGCGCTGATGATCGCGGGGATGGTGGTGGGCGCGGCCGGTATGCTGCTGACGCTGTTGATGGCGAAGGCGATGAACCGCTCCGTCAGCAACGTGGTCTTTACGAACTTCGGAGAAGTGGCGAAGCACAAGCAGGGGAAGATAAAAGGCAGTTTGAAGCCAATGCAGTCGGGCGACGCAGGCATCGCGATGCGCTATGCGGCGTCAGTCATCATCGTGCCGGGTTACGGCCTCGCAGTTTCGCAAGGCCAGGGCAAGCTCTTCGAGTTCGTCAAACTGCTGCAGGCAGGGGGCGTCTTGGTCAAGTTCGCAATCCATCCGGTTGCCGGCCGGATGCCGGGCCAGATGGACGTGCTGCTGGCCGAGGCGGGTGTGCCCTACGACCTGATTGTTCAACTGGAGGACATCAACGACCAGTTCGCGAGCACCGATGTGGCGCTTGTGATCGGCGCCAATGACGTGGTGAATCCAGCCGCGCGTACTGATAAATCCTCCGCTATTTATGGCATGCCGATCCTCAATGCTGATCAGGCCAAGAAAGTATTCGTGATCAAGCGCGGGGAAGGCAAGGGCTATGCCGGGATTGTCAATGCCCTTTTCTATGCCGACAACTGCGACATGGTGTATGGCGATGCGCAGACGGTGCTCATCAAGATGATCGAGGCGGTCAGAGGCCTGAATTTGCCCGCAGTGGCGTAAAGCGCCAGACACGTTTTAACCGAGGGAAAGATCATGAAAAGCAAGATGCAAGCCGCTTTTGTCGAAGCGTTCGGCAAGCCACTGGTGCTGAAGGAAGTCGACATTCCAACGCCCGGGACGGGGCAGGTGCTGGTCAAGACCGAGGCCTGTGGCGTTTGCCATACCGATCTGCATGCGGCAAACGGAGACTGGCCCTTGAAGCCCACCTTGCCGTTCATTCCGGGCCACGAGGGTATCGGCATTGTCACCGCTATCGGCGCGGGGGTGACGGCCGTGAAAGAAGGGGACCGCGTTGGTGTACCCTGGCTCTATTCCGCCTGTGGACATTGCGAATATTGCCTCGCGGCGCACGAGCCCGTGTGTCCGGAAGCGCAGTTCGGCGGTTACACGAAAAACGGTGGCTTCGCAGACTACATTCTCGCAGACCCCAACTACGTAGCGCACATACCGGCGCATCTGGCCGCCCGGGATGCGGCCCCGCTTATCTGCGCCGGCATCACGTCATACAAGGGCATCAAGGAAACACAGGCCCGTCCGGGCGAATGGGTTGTCATTTCAGGTGTCGGAGGCTTGGGTCATTTGGGTATCCAGTACGCCAAGGCCATGGGCTTGCACGTGTGCGCGGTTGACATCGACGATGGCAAGCTCGCACACGCTAAACGTCTGGGCGCGGACGTGATGGTCAACGCGAAGGACGAAGACCCGATCGCAGCTGTCAAGAAGGCCACCGGCGGCGGCGCTCATGGTGTGCTGATTACCGCACCGTCGCTCGGGGCGTTCAAGCAGGGTGTAGGCATGACCCGCAAGCACGGGACTTGTGTTTTGGTGGGCTTGCCGCCGGGCGAATTTCCGACTCCCTTGTTCGACGTGGTAGCCAACTGCATCACGATCAAGGGCTCCTTCGTCGGCAATCGACGCGACATGGCCGAAGCGCTTGCCTTTGCCGCGGACGGAAAGGTGAAGGCGGATATCGAGTTGCAGCCGCTATCGGCGATCAACAACGTGTTCCATCGGCTGGCCCATGGCGACGTTCCTTCGCGCGTGGTGCTGGAGTTCACGAGCCATTGAGCGCTGCGCATCGCTAGGCTTAAACCTTGAGTCACCGCCAATCATGACGAATACCAAAACCGCACTCCTCAGCGCAAAACAGATGGGTGAAGCGGATCGTCTCACGGTGGCCTCGGGCATCGACAGCATCACTTTGATGGAAAACGCGGGCCGTCCGGTGGCGTTCGAGATCGCAAAGCGCTGGACGCCATGCCCGGTGGTTGTGCTATGCGGCCCAGGAAGCAACGGTGGTGACGGCTTCGTGGCCGCGAGGCGGCTCGCGGAA
>NZ_JBSIPA010001043.1:0-255 GCF_053574605.1 Caballeronia sp. M23-90
CGATCACTTTTTCATACATTGATACAATCACAACCCTGATTCACCTACTCACACACCCATCTCTAAGTATGCTTTCGTGAATCTCTTTACTACTTCTTCCAGATTGTTAAAGAACGACAGCATCACCCGAAGCGCTATGCTCCACATGATTTTACTGACTGGCTCAATCGCCAATGCAAATCACGCTCGACCGGCATGGCTCGGTCTAAACGTGCTTGGCATTGATGATTGGTGGAGGATGACGGGATCGAACCG
>NZ_JBSIPA010001044.1:0-255 GCF_053574605.1 Caballeronia sp. M23-90
CATCGCCTGTGATCGCCAAGGCATCCACCACATGCACTTGTTCGCTTGACCCTATAACGAGTGCGTCTCCGAGACTCCTCCCGACTCCGAACCGAAGTTCAGCTTCGAGGGAAACCTCTTTCACACCACTATAGGTTGAGTATTCGTGTTGCGCCGTATTCCAAAGCAATCTCTCGATCACTTTTTCATACATTGATACAATCACAACCCTGATTCACCTACTCACACACCCATCTCTAAGTATGCTTTCGTGAA
>NZ_JBSIPA010001045.1:0-255 GCF_053574605.1 Caballeronia sp. M23-90
TTGGCATTGATGATTGGTGGAGGATGACGGGATCGAACCGACGACCCCCTGCTTGCAAAGCAGGTGCTCTCCCAGCTGAGCTAATCCCCCAAATACCTTGATGCTTGAGGGTCTGCATTTATCTTCGTTCGTTCTTTCAAACGTTCAAGAGTAAATGGTGGGTCTGGTTGGATTCGAACCAACGACCCCCGCCTTATCAAGACGGTGCTCTAACCAACTGAGCTACAGACCCTTAGCCTGTCTTCTTACAGCCGA
>NZ_JBSIPA010001046.1:0-255 GCF_053574605.1 Caballeronia sp. M23-90
TTCAAGAGTAAATGGTGGGTCTGGTTGGATTCGAACCAACGACCCCCGCCTTATCAAGACGGTGCTCTAACCAACTGAGCTACAGACCCTTAGCCTGTCTTCTTACAGCCGATAAGCGTGAGCACTTCAGTGCTTCGTTCAGAAGCGTTGAGCTCGAGAAAGGAGGTGATCCAGCCGCACCTTCCGATACGGCTACCTTGTTACGACTTCACCCCAGTCATGAATCCTACCGTGGTGACCGTCCTCCTTGCGGTT
>NZ_JBSIPA010001047.1:0-255 GCF_053574605.1 Caballeronia sp. M23-90
AGAAACAGCTTGCTCATCGGCGCAGTGAACGACCAGCGCGCGCCCGCAGCAAGCCTCGCGCAGTTTGTGCCGACGAGCCCAATCAATTGTTCAGCTGGGATATCACTTACCTGCCGACATCAGTTCGTGGGCAGTATTTCTATCTCTATCTGTTCATGGACGTGTTCAGTCGGATGGTCGTCGGCTGGCAGGTCTACGCTGAAGAGAGCAGCGCCCAGGCCAGCGAGCTTCTGAAGGACCTATGTGCGCGTGAGG
>NZ_JBSIPA010001048.1:0-255 GCF_053574605.1 Caballeronia sp. M23-90
CCTCACGCGCACATAGGTCCTTCAGAAGCTCGCTGGCCTGGGCGCTGCTCTCTTCAGCGTAGACCTGCCAGCCGACGACCATCCGACTGAACACGTCCATGAACAGATAGAGATAGAAATACTGCCCGCGAACTGATGTCGGCAGGTAAGTGATATCCCAGCTGAACAATTGATTGGGCTCGTCGGCACAAACTGCGCGAGGCTTGCTGCGGGCGCGCGCTGGTCGTTCACTGCGCCGATGAGCAAGCTGTTTCT
>NZ_JBSIPA010000130.1:0-14558 GCF_053574605.1 Caballeronia sp. M23-90
TCACGTGGCCGGGAGGCCGAGACCCGCTCGGCCCCCAGGCCACGTGAATAGGCCGGAGAGGTCGTGCCCATGTGGACGATCGTACGGTCGCGTACGCGGGATGCGAAGTCAAGACCGCCACGGTCGAGTACCGCGTCAATGGCGGCGCCATCGACCAGCATCAGAATGACCGTCGAGGAGCGCGCAAATACCTCGCCCGCATCTCGTGCAACCCATGCGCCGGCAGCGGCAAGCGTCCCGGTCTTCGCCTGAGTGCGATTCCAGACCACGAGCGGCGTGCCGACTGTAGCCAGGTTCAGCGCCATGGCTTCTCCCATTGCGCCGAGCCCGATGAAACCGACCGTCTGTATTGTCATGGTCTTCCATCAATCACTTAGGTGCATCGCACTGTATTCCTCACTTTCGAATTAGAAAAACGATATTTTTTGATATCGCACATTACGATACATAATACGTCCGTTGCGCGGAATCCCGACATCAACCTTCTTTGGACTTTCGTTAGGGGCGGCGAGCCATCAGACCAAGCGGCTTGAGCGATCGTCCGATTGGTATCAATGAGGTGGCCATTGCAGTCGCTGACAATTCGCCGCCAGCTCGCGAAATCTCTCAACGTCCGGGACACAAAACCACGGCTGCTCGCTTTACCAACCCGGTTCGGCAGAGCCCAGGCGCGATGCCGGAAGCCGCCAGGCCAGAGCTACGCCGTTCACTGACACAGGCGATCTGCAGCGTTTCGCCGGTCCCCATTCTGTCTGCTCGAGCGAAGCGCAAAAGTCGCCGTTGCTTATAGTCAAACCCTCAGCCGCACTTGGCGTCCGAGGCAGGTCGATCAACGACTGCGCGGTTCGCGCAAGCGATAGCCTGGCCGTCGTTGCCCGATTTTCTGTGAGGCGCCAGATAAAAGACCGGACCACAGCCGCAGCCATCAGATAGCCAGTTGCCTGGTCGATCGCTTGAACGGGCAGCGGCACCGGACGATCCGCCTGTTTCCATTGCATGCCGCCATGCGCAATTCCTGAGCTCATCTGCACCAGGCTATCAAAGCCTCGGCGGCCACTCCACGGACCGCTCCATCCATAGGCGTCGAGTGACACATCGATGAGTCCCGGGTTGATTGCGCGGCGCGCGGCTTCTGTGTAGCCCAGTTGATCGAGGGCGTCGGGCCGATAACCATGAACCAACACATCGGCCTTCGACAATGACTGCTCGAATATCTCCCGACCATGTGGCGTTTCAAGGTCCAGTCGTGCACAGCGCTTGCCGAGCGTGACCTCGGGTATCAAAGCCGGCTCGTCCCATCCCGGTGGATCGATTCTCAAGACGTCCGCACCATATCCCGCAAGAAAGCGGGTTGCGACCGGACCCGCAAGAACGCGGGTCAGGTCGAGCACTTTCATGCCTGCAAGCGGTCTCGCTTCTTCAGGCTGCCACGCTGGCGGGTCGGTCGCAGCGGCGACGGACGACAACGCAATCAGCGGCTCAGATGCCACTGCCCTGCCTTGAGGATGGGCCTCCCATGCGTCGCTTGTTCGCATCGCGGCGGCACAGCCTTGCTGCTCGACGACCGCAGTTTCGAGTTCTTCGGCGGACCAGCCTGCGACGGCGCCTGCCACGGCAGACTTGTTGTCGGCACATTGCAGCGCACTCAGCGCCGCCGCTTTGTGATGAGGCGCGTTGGTATGCAGTCTGATCCAGCCATCGCGGGTTCGATAGTCCCCGGCGATCGTGTCCCAGGCGGCGGGCAAGGTCCAGCCAACGGGTTGAACTGACCAGCCGAACCAGAGCGAAGCAAGTCTTCGGTCGATGACGACCTCGGGCGCGCGGTCAAGCCGCATCTTGAACAATTCCCCGATCGCGACGCCGGCTGCCGCTATTGCTTCAGCGGCAAAGTCGGCGACAGGGAACGCAGAAGTGAGTTCGCCCGAGCCTTCCAAGGTGACACGCGTCAGCGCATCGGTGGGGAATTGAAGCGCCTGTAAGGCGGTCTCCAGAAATCTCACCGATAAATTCGTCACGCTGCCCTCCTAAAAAAAGCCGATTGCCGCCGCAACGGTTGTCGTCAAGCTGCCGCGAATTCCGATATCAAAAGACTGCGCAGCTGTTTCGACGCCCAGCATAAACTTGATAAAGTTGACGTCAATCTTGATTTGAATCGTCAATGTCAACACGGTGATTACGATGGGCTGGATTACGGCAGCAGAAGCACTTGGCATTTTGGGCGTCCGTCCGCAGACGCTTTACGCAAACGTAAGCAGGGGGAAAATCCGCGCGCAACCGGACAAGGCTGATAGCCGCCGCAGCCTCTACCATCGCGAGGACGTACTGCGAATGGCGAAGCGTAGCAACGGTCGAAGGAAAGTCGAGACGGTCGCCGCCCAAGCCATTGAGTGGGGTGACCCTGTGCTGCCGTCGGCCATATCCACGGTGATCGATGGACGGCTCTGGTATCGCGGTCTGGACGCTGTTGCACTTTCAGGAACGGCCTCGCTGGAAGACGTCGCCGCTTTGCTGTGGGACTGCCCGGAGGCGCCCCGTTTGCGACCCGCGACCAGGGCCGATCGTGTCATTCATGGCCGTGGCGGTTTCGGTGGCGCCTTGCGTGCGGGACTCATTGCGTTGTCGGAGCGAAGCGCAAACGACCTGCCGTCAATAGGCCGTGCGCTGCCCGTTCTCCGCGAAGAGGCGGCAAGCGTGCTCGTGACCTTAGCCCAGGCGATGCTTGGAAACGAAGAGTCAAGCGGCGACCGCCCGCTGAGCGAACATATCTCGACCTTATGGGCACGCAGGGACGCGGAGGACATGATTCGCCGTGCGCTTGTCCTGCTTGCAGACCATGAACTGAATGCATCCACGTTTGCCGCGCGCGTGACTATTTCGACGGGTGCTTCCCTGGCGGCAGGGATGCTTGCGGGGCTTGCGTCACTGACCGGTCCACTCCACGGGAGAGCGTCGCTGGCGCTCAATGCGCTGATCGCATCGACAGGGCGTCTTGGCGTTGAGCAAGCCGTACGCGAATGGCTGGCGCAGGGACGGACGTTACCGGGGTTCGGACACCCGCTTTATCCGGACGGCGACGTTCGGGCCGCCGCGTTGCTGGAGTTGCTGCCAACGCGTAGGGCTTATACGGAACTCCTGGGCTATGTGGCGCGTTCTGTTGGTGAAGCGCCTAATATCGACTTCGCGCTCGCCGTCATTGCCGAGACATTCGACTTGCCAGCCGAGGCGCCGTTTATCCTGTTCGCGCTTGGCCGGTGCGTCGGGTGGCTCGCACACGCGCTGGAGCAAGTGGAAGCGCATCGTCTGATCCGTCCGCGGGCACGTTATGTCGGCGTCGTGCCGGACGTTGAATAGATGCAGGTTGCGTATCCGACATTCGGCGATCGAGGAGACGGGATATGGTGATCGCAAGAGGTGCAGGGATCGCTATGGCGTCGCAGAATCAGCGCATAGCGTTATTCGGGAATCCTGCGCTCTGCCTGTCAGATGCGATGACGTCGCTTGGGAAGGCGAATATCTGTTCCGATCAACCGCGTCAGCGCCACGTCTGGTCGTCAAGCAGCCCCGAGCGTTACGCGTGCTCTTGAGCAAGCGCTCGCGACTGCGTCAGACCGCTTACCAAACCGAACACTACGAAATTCACGGCGAGTGCAAGTAACCCAATATTCGCATCCTTGATCGAATCGGGAAGAGAAGGGAATATCGTTCCGATGCTTAGATGCATCGTAGTGGTAACGACGACCACCGCCACCCCCGCCACGATTCCGCTCATCGCGCCATATTTTGTCGCTCGTGTCTGATGCATGAGACTTGCGATCAGCGCGGGAAACAGTTGAGTGACGAAGCTGTAGCCCATCAAAAGAAGTGACACGATCGTCGAGCCGCCTTGAAGCGTGAACCAGATTGCGACCAGGGCAACGACGGGGACCAACCATCTCGCGAGCTTGCCAACCTGCGTATCGGACGCCTGGCGATTTATTGCGCCGCGGTAAATATCATTTGCAAGAAGCGTTGAGGCGGACGTGAGAATCATCGAGCCGGGAACAAGCGCCGTCAGTACACCGGCGGCTCCGATGACGCCGACAACCCAGGGATCAAATGTGTGGATCGACAGCCGGAAAAGAGACAGGTCAATGTCACCGCCCGTCAGACCCGGAACCTTGAGTGTCGCTGCAAATCCGACGAAGAATACGAACAGAAGGATGAGCTGATAGATCGGCAGAATGATGGCATTGCGCCGGAAGGTCCTCTCCTCCCGAGCGGTAAAAACGGAACCGAAGGTGTGCGGCCACATGAAAAAACCGAGCGCCGTAAGCAGCACAGTGGATTGAAACCACGAAACGCTCGATCCTTTGGCGGGAAACGTGAGGAAGCCCGGTTTCGCAATGTCGATGGCGTGAAACATCGCGCCTATGCCGCCATAGAGGTGGTACGGAAGGTATATCCCGAGCACCAGTACTACGGTGAGGATCAGGATGTCCTTCACCACGGAATTCCATGCCGAACCCCGCACGCCGGAAAGAATCACATACGCGGTGACTACCAGAGCGCCGATCCAGACCGCAGTGGTCGAGGAGATCGCCCCATAAGACGCGGTGGCCACAATGATGCCCAACCCCTTGAGTTGCAGCACGAGATACGGAATGAGAGCAACGACGCCCACGACCGCGACAAGTACGCCGAGGGCCGGGCTGTCGTATTTGCGGGCGAAGTAGTGAGGCTGTGAAACAAGTCGATGCTGTTTCGCGTAACGCCAGATCGGTGGCAGCATCCAGTAAGAAAGAATATAGGCGAGCGTCCCGTAGGCAAGAATGTAGTAGACAGGGGCACCCTTGCCGTACGCGAAGCCGCTTCCGCCGAGAAATGTGAAGGTCGTGTAGATCTCACCTGCCATGAGCAGGAAAACAAACGCGGTGCCAAAACTGCGGCCTCCAACCGTCCATTGCTCGAGATCCATGTCGTGTCCGCGACGCGCGCGGACTCCGAGATAAAGCGCAAACAGGGTCGCAGCGGCAATGATGAATAATGCGCTGCTCATGACCGCACCTCGCCTGCGTGATCAATCGGCCCTCGGTTTGCCGGATCAAGGCGATAAATGATCCCCATGATGACCGCGCTCAATACGATCCAGATGACGATCCATGCGAGAACGAATGGCATGCCGAGAATCAGTGGCTCAACGTGGTTCGCGAATGGAACGCCTACCAGGATGCCGATAAACGGAAGTGCAGCCATGATTCGGAAAAGCATGATGGACGGCTCCTTGAGCAAGCGCGGCCGATGCCGGCGGGCACCGCAGCGTGGCTAACTGTATGCCTGCTTCATCCATGTCGTAAAGCTAATCAAAAATATGTAGGGCGATCGAAAGGCGGTAGTACGGTCGCTGGCAGAAGGTCAGGTGTCGGATTCAAAAGACGTATTTTCCACAACTGCTTTACGCAAATGACGCCGCGTTGTTATGCCGCCCAAGTCTAAAAATCCCTGCCATGTTGCGTTGCGGCTAAATCGAAATGCCGGGATGCAGGCCAATCAGCAGAGCGGCATCCTCGTGCGATTGCAGGTGCATTCTTTCCAAAGCCACGCGCAGTCAACACATGTCATTTCGCACATAGACTTGTTGCTCTCCCAAGGTTGGTTGCGCGACCGGATCCCGATATGGTCTGGTTGCGCAGTCCGAAAGGCTGTGACGACCCACATCGATATGGGGGGACACGCATGACTTCCGCCAACGGATCGCCTCATGCCTGCACGCGAATGGCTGGCGCGAAAATATCTGAAGCGTTGATGTCCGAACCCGAAGTCATGTTGCAGCGTTTTTCATGCACCGCTGGCGCCGACATAAGGAGATTCCCGGCGCGACCGAATATGGCCGTTATCGCCCTGGCAATATAACGCGCATTTCCCCGTGGCTATGGGTTCTGCCTTTTGATGGTGGTACTTTTCGGAGCGTCACTGCGGCGCGGTTCAGACCGACTGGTAGAAGCCGTAGCAGCGATGCAGCGATAACGCTACAACGACCCCCAAAAAAAAGCCGCAGCGCAAACCAACGCGAGCACAGAGACATGAGCCAGCCCATCCGCTTCTACCACCGCAACGCGATCCGCGAAGTCAGCGACGCGCCCGTCACCCAGACCGTGCTCCAGTATCTGCGCGAAGACGCGCGTTGCACGGGCACGAAAGAAGGCTGCGCCGAAGGCGATTGCGGTGCGTGCACGGTTGTACTGGGCGAGCCCGACGACGCGGGCGGCCTCAAGTTCAAAGCTGTCAACGCGTGCATCCAGTTTCTGCCGACACTCGACGGTAAAGCGTTGTTCACCGTAGAAGATCTGCGTCAGCCGGACGGATCGCTGCATCCGGTGCAAGAAGCGATGGTCGAATGCCACGGCTCGCAGTGTGGCTTCTGCACGCCTGGTTTCGTGATGTCGATGTGGTCGCTATACGAAAAGCACGGTCACGAGCATTCATGCCCAAACAAATCCGTTCCGTCGCGCGCCGACATCTCTAACGCGTTAACGGGCAATTTGTGCCGTTGCACCGGCTACCGTCCCATCGTCGACGCGGCGGTGCGGATGTTTGAATTGCCTGCGCCAAAAGCGCCAGTGGATATCGCTGCAATCGCTCGTACCCTCGCAACGCTTGAACGCGAAGACACTTTTAGCTACCAACATGCGGGCCAACGTTTTGACGCGCCGAGCACCGTCGACGAACTCGCCCGCATCAAGGCTGCGCAACCGTCGACGCGAATCCTCGCTGGCAGCACCGACATCGGCCTGTGGGTCACGAAACTGATGCGCGATCTCGGCGACATTGTCTACGTCGGACGAATAGGCGCACTGCAGAAAATCGAAACGTCGGACAACTGGATTGAAATCGGCGCAGGAGTCTCGGTAGAACGCGCGTATGAAGAGCTCGCGAAGCACTATCCCGAGCTGACGGAAATGTGGAAGCGCTTCGCTTCGCTGCCGATCCGCAACGCCGGTACGCTCGGCGGCAACATTGCGAACGGTTCACCCATTGGCGACTCGATGCCCGGCCTGATCGCGCTGGGCGCGCATGTGATAGTTCGCGGAAACGACGTCGAGCGCGTCATGCCGCTTGAAGACCTGTACCTCGCGTATCAGAAGAAAGACATGGCGGAACACGAGTTCGTTCTCGGACTGAAAGTGCCGACGCGCACTGGGTCGCGCGCGAATCTGCAGTTTCGCACTTACAAGTTGTCGAAGCGATTCGACTCGGATATCTCAGCCGTCTGCGCGGCGCTTTCGTTTGTCGCCGACGACAACATGATTCGCGATCCACGCATCGCGTTCGGCGGAATGGCTGCGACCCCAAAGCGCGCGACGCACGTCGAAGCGGTGCTGCGCGATGCTGAGTGGCACGAGGCCACTGCACAGGCAGCGATGGCCGCGCTCGCGAACGACTACGCGCCGTTGTCCGACATGCGCGCGTCGAGCGACTACCGGCTCGAAGCCGCGAAGAACACGTTGCATCGTTTCTGGCTCGAGACGCGACCGGACAATCCGTTGCCAAAAGCCGCGATCGACGTGCGCGCGGTCATTGCTTCCTGAACGTCAAGGACACGGAGAACAATAGAATGAACCAGCAAGCAGAACCGTTTCTGAGGGACATGAAGGAAGCACAGGACCTTCTCGAAGGAAACTTTACACAGGTCCACGTTTCCCGGCCGCACGAATCCGCGCATCTGCATGTCAGCGGCCGCGCAACCTACACTGATGACATTCCGGTGGTCGCCGGCACGCTGCACGCAGCGCTCGGGTTGTCGGCAAAGGCGCATGCGAAGATCGTATCGATGTCGTTCGATG
Organism: Caballeronia sp. M23-90; assembly: GCF_053574605.1. Lineage (NCBI taxonomy): Bacteria > Pseudomonadati > Pseudomonadota > Betaproteobacteria > Burkholderiales > Burkholderiaceae > Caballeronia > Caballeronia sp. M23-90. The sequence goes on from NZ_JBSIPA010000130.1 coordinate 7,821, forward strand.
CCGTGCGGGCGACGCCCGGCGTTGTCGCCGTCTTCACTGCCGACGACATCCCCGGCGCGAATGACGTCGGCCCGATCATTCATGGTGACGATCCGATCCTTGCCGATGGAGTCGTGCAATTCGTCGGCCAGCCCATGTTCATTGTCGTCGCGATGTCGCACGACATTGCCCGGCGCGCTGCACGCCGGGCGGAGGTCGTCTACGAGGAATTGCCGGCGATCCTCACGCCGCAACAGGCACGTGCGGCCGACTCCAGGGTGCTGCCCCCGATGAAACTCGCGCGTGGTGACGCCGCCGCGAAGATCGAGTGGGCCGCGCATCGCGAAACAGGCGAAATGTTGCTCGGCGGCCAGGAGCAGTTTTACCTGGAAGGTCAGATTTCGTACGCCGTGCCGAAGGACGACGACGGCATGCATGTATGGTGCTCGACACAGCATCCGTCGGAAATGCAACACATGGTCGCCCACATGCTCGACGTCGCGTCGCACAACGTGCTGGTCGAATGCAGGCGGATGGGTGGCGGTTTCGGCGGCAAGGAGTCGCAATCGGGCCTGTTCGCGTGCTGCGCGGCGCTTGCCGCATGGAAGCTCCAGTGCCCCGTGAAATTGAGGCCCGACCGGGATGACGACATGATGGTCACCGGCAAGCGTCACGATTTTCATTACACGTATGAAGTCGGTTATGACGACACCGGTTTGATCGACGGCGTGTCTGTTGACATGACGTCGCGTTGCGGTTTTTCAGCCGACCTTTCGGGCCCGGTAATGACGCGCGCGCTGTGTCACTTCGACAATGCGTACTGGCTTCCGCACGTGTCCATTGACGGCTTCTGCGGCAAGACGAACACGCAGTCGAATACTGCGTTTCGCGGCTTCGGCGGACCGCAGGGCGCGTTCGCGATCGAATATATCGTCGATAACGTCGCGCGCTCCTTGGGGCTGGATGCGCTCGACGTACGCCGCCGCAATCTATACGGAAAGACCGAGCACAACGTAACGCCATACGGTCAGGCGGTCGAAGACAATGTGATCCACGAATTGCTCGACGAGCTGGAAGCCACGAGCAACTACCGCGCGCGTCGCGAAGCCGTTCGGGAATTCAACGCGAACAATGACGTGCTTAAAAAGGGCCTCGCGTTGACGCCGGTGAAGTTCGGCATCGCGTTCAACGTAACTCACTTCAACCAGGCCGGCGCACTGGTGCACATCTATACCGACGGCTCGGTTCTCGTGAACCACGGCGGTACGGAAATGGGTCAAGGGCTTAACACGAAGGTTGCGCAGGTAGTCGCGCACGAGCTCGGCATACGTTTCAATCGTGTACGCGTTACGGCGACTGATACGAGCAAAGTTGCGAACACGTCGGCGACTGCGGCATCGACAGGAAGCGATCTGAACGGAAAAGCTGCGCAAGACGCCGCCCGGCAATTGCGCGAACGGCTGGCCGCGCTGGCCGCGGAGCACTATGGCAAAGGACAGGTCGACGCGCGCGATGTGCGTTTCGTCGACGACCGGATTGTAGTTGGCGACGCGGCGATCCCTTTCGACGAGGTGATCATGCAGGCTTACCGTGCGCGGGTGCAACTGTGGTCCGACGGCTTCTACAAGACGCCGAAGCTCTACTGGGACCAGACGAAAATGCAAGGCCGGCCGTTCTCCTACTACTCATATGGAGCCGCGGTCTCCGAAGTGGTGATCGATACGCTGACCGGCGAAATGCGCGTGCTGCGCGCCGATGCGTTGCACGATGTAGGCGCGTCGCTGAATCCGGCCCTGGATGTGGGACAGGTGGAGGGCGGATTTATTCAGGGAATGGGCTGGCTCACGACCGAGGAATTGTGGTGGAACGCAAACGGCAAACTGATGACCCATGCACCGTCGACGTACAAGATCCCGACCGTCAATGATTGCCCGCCTGTGTTCGATGTCCGGTTGTTCAAGAACCGCAATGTGGAAGACAGCATCCACAGGTCGAAGGCTGTCGGCGAACCGCCTTTGCTGCTGCCGTTTTCGGTGTTCTTCGCGATCCGCGATGCGGTGGCGAGCGTCGGCAATTACACAGTGAACCCGCCGATGAACGCGCCCGCGACGAGCGAGGAAATCTTGAAAGCGGTGGGTGCCGTTCGCGCGGCAGTTGCTGCAGCGGGTTGATTGCAGGCTAGCTATGGAAATCGTTCCGAGACCCGAGGTTATCAGCGCTCGCCGCGCGTGGCCGTCCGTACCACCGACCCATATCGTCCTGTTTGGCGCGGGGCACGTCGGTCATGCGCTTGTTACCTTGCTCGGAATGCTGCCTTGCGTGGTGCAATGGGTCGATGCCCGCGACGAACTGTTCCCTGATCAAGTGCCCGCCAACGTGCAAATCGAGGCGACCGATACGCCGGATGCCATTGTGGATTCGGCGCCGCCCGGCGCCTATTTCCTGGTGATGACGCATGACCATTCGCTGGATTTTTCTCTGGCGTATCGGATCATGCGTCGCACCGATTTCGCTTACTTCGGCATGATCGGGTCGAACACGAAACGCGTGAAGTTCGAGCGGAGGTTGATTGATCGCGGTGTGGACGCCGAGCGATTGACGGAGATGATTTGCCCGATCGGCGTTGAAGGAATCGTCGATAAAGCGCCTGGGTCCATTGCGGTCTCGGTCTGTGCGCAGTTGATGCAGGTCAGGTCGGCGGTTAATTCTTGTTCCGGGTCTTAGCGGTCACTTGAACCAATTCATCAGTTGGCGTTGAGGCCAAGCTGGCGCGACAGTGTGCTACCGATGTCGCCGAGCCGATCGGCGGCATCGAAATGGCGCTCGTCGCGCTGGCCGACAACGCGCGCATCGAGGTGAAGATTATCCAGCCGTTGCGATTTCAAATCGGAAACGGGGTCGACCCGCGCTCCAGGCCGGGAAATCCGCCTGACTATTCGGGCCGGAGCCGTCGCGACGGACATTCACGTGTTAAGCCACAGCCGCCCATCCTGATCACATGTCGTCATCAAACCAGGAAGCTGGATGGGACTTGATGCCTACCGTTCAATTGAATAGTGAATCTGGCTGCTTTCGAACATAGATAGACATTCAAGGATACGATTAGCGCGCTTACATAGGTTTGCATGAACGTAAGCATTGCTACGTGAAATGGATCGATGCTTGGATATTGCAAGCTGAACCTCAGAATCCCGCGCGCTACTATGCCTTTCCTAAGTATCTGGGCGCAAGCTTCCGGGTCCAGCCGGACCTTTCAGGACATGTCAATATGCGGCAGAACTCCTCGACCACATCCTCTGCGTATGGCCGCACCGCACGTTTTTTTCACTCGGCCACCGTGCTGCTTCTTGCGAGCCAATTTGCGATTGCGTGGACCATGCCCGATGTTCATCGCGGCACCCAGCCGGTCGGTCTGATCGCTTGGCATTTGTCGGTTGGCATGCTTATCCTGCTGCTGGTGGCCTTGCGAATCGTTTGGCGCTTCACGCATCCGGCGCCCCGCGAATTGCCAGGCATTCCCCGTCCATTAGCGGTGGTTGCGCGCCTAACACACTGGATGCTTTATCTCCTACTGATAGCACTGCCGCTCATGGGATGGGCCAACGCCTCGTCCAGAGGGTGGCCGAGCTTCCTGGGCACTCTCTTGCCGTTGCCGGCGCTTTCGCCGGAAGGATCGCCATTCGGACACTCGCTTGGCGATTGGCATAAGGTTTTTGCCTGGGTTCTGCTCGCGCTTGTCGCATTGCACGCGGCCGCTGCGGTTTTCCATCATTTTGTTCTTCGCGACGCCACTCTTCGACGCATGTTCCCCACATCGCGTGATAGCGCATAGCAAGCCGCCGAGTGCGTGATCAGAAATACTTTCATTCGCACTCAAGCGTGGTCGAAGGGTTGTAGCGTCTCTATGCATACGTGCCTGTTATTCTGCGAATCTTTCAATCACGGAACTGCGAAGACTCAGCATGGCATCGAAATCCGAGCTCAGACGATTTCGCAGCAACTTGTCCGGTGAACTCGACAGCGCCGCGCTCTACGAAACACTTGCCGGCGCTGAGCACGATAGCGAACGCAAGCAGGTTTATGCGGAACTTGCGGCATCGGAGCGCGACCATGCGCGTCTGGTCCGAGAAACTGCGCGCCAACGGCGTGAGCGTGCGCACCTGCCAGAACCATTTTGCTGACTGCGTTTGCCGGACTCGTGGCCGGAGCTTGTTCCATGGCGCTTGGGGAATGGCTGTCGGTCACGAACGCACGCGAACTCGCGCGTATCCAGATCGAAAGAAGCCGACAAACTCGAACATACGCCCGACGCCGAGTGACACGAACTCGCGCTGATCTATCAGTCGAAGGGGCTCGGCGCCGCAGAGGCGCGTCGCAGCGCAAATCATGAAGGCAAATTCTGATCGGCATGGTGGCGGCAGGGTTTACGTTTGGTGTTGGCAAGCTGCTGGGCGTGTCGATGTCCTGAGATCGACCTGCCCGGGTCGGCTGCTTTCGCATGCTATGTAAGCCTCTGCTAATTATTGTTTCGCCTTCTGAACCTATGATGAGGCGTGGGTCGACTTCGGAGTGGGGAGGCCAACAATGAATACGAACCCCGACTGTTAAGGTAAGACAGGCCGGCCCACCCGTCTACGCCGACGCGTCCCGCGCCGGCGTGTTGCAAGCACAATGTTTCAACAGGTTCGAAGGTACGGCGTCATGTCAAACGGTTGGCTGGATGGAGTGGGGGCCGTTGCCGGGATCTTGCTCGGCGTCGCGATTCCCGCACAGGAGGCCATACGCGCGCGTAAAGCATTCGGCGCGCATCTGGCTGAGCGCATCCGCGAAACTACGGATGCTTTCGATGCTGCAGAAGCGCTCGCACGGCAAGCGTTGTACGCTATAAGCGGGCCGGCGCGTGAACGCGCCCGTTTCGCTGCGGCTTACAACCGCTCGTATATCGAGCATATCTTGAGACGCGTGGATGCCGCCGCCAATAACGCGGTGAAAAACATACCCGAAGACACAGCCGGTTTCATCATTGCGACGGCGCACGCTCGAGCCAGCATGCGCGATTTCTTCGACAACCTTTCGGCCGCGAATTTGACTACGTCCTCGCCGTCCGCGCTGCGCGGCTTGTTCGATCGCCTTGGCAGTGACCTGCGCGAGCTCCACACTGCAGGTGACCGTATGCTGAAGATGCGGCATGTTGGACTCGCGGCTTTCGGCATGTGCCGCGCATTCTGGGATCCCCGATGAGAGTGTTGCTGGTTGAAGACGACTGGATGATCGGCGAGGTGGTCAGGGACGCGTTGAAGGACGCGTCATGCGGGGTGGACTGGGTGCGCGATGGACATCAGGCGCTAAGCGCCGTCAAGGTTCACTCCTACGAAGCCGTCCTGCTCGACCTTGGCTTGCCGAGGGCCGACGGCATGAGCGTCCTGAGCGCCATTCGCGCCAGCGACAATGCCACCCCAGTCCTGATCATCACGGCGCGTGACGGCGTCGCCGACCGCATTCGCGGGCTGGACAGCGGGGCCGACGATTACGTTCTCAAGCCGTTTGAAATGTCCGAAGTGCTCGCGCGCTTGCGTGCGATTGTGCGGCGGCGTGCGGGCGTCGCTGCGCCCGTGCTGACCAATGGCATCATGTCGCTGGATCCTGCCACCCATGAAGCGTGCTCGCCAGGGATATCGTTACGGCTTTCAGGACGCGAATTTGCGTTGCTGCATGCGTTGATGATTCGTCCCGGTGCGATCCTGTCGCGCACGGAACTCGAGGACCGCATCTACGGCTGGAACGAAGAGGTTGAAAGCAATGCAGTTGAATTTCTGATTCACTCGCTGCGACGAAAACTCGGCAGCGATACGATCAAAAATGTCAGGGGTGTCGGATGGATGGTATCGAAAGGCGGGTAGGGCAGTCGCTCCAGTTGCGCTTGTCCATGTGGCTCGCAATTGCCGTTCTTTTGAGTGCCGTCGCGGCAGGCATTTTTTCGTTCAAGGCCGCGTTCCACGAAGCCAACGAGATCCAGGATCAGCAGCTCAAGGAAGTGGCTACGCTCGTCACGGCGGAAAATGTGGACTCCATGGCGGAAGGCTCCGTGCATTATGTGCCGGAGTTCGAGCCGGAGGCGAAGGTCGTAGTGCAAAAGCTAGGCAACGTCAACACGCAGCGCCTGCTCGACTTGCCCCCTACGCTGTCTGATGGCATGAGGACGCTGACTCTCGGCAACCGCGAATGGCGCGTTGTGGTCCGCACACTGGCGCCGGGTACCCGCGTAGCCGTTGGCCAGCAGACTTCCGATAGAAACGAAATCGCCCGCAATAGTGCTGTCGCCACGCTAATTCCGTTTCTTGTACTGGCGCCGGTGTTGGTCGGGGTCGTGTTCCTGTTGGTCAGGCATATGTTCAAGCCCCTCGCGCGGCTTGCCGCAGAACTCGATGTCCGTCCTGATCACGATCTTTCAGAAATACGGGTTACCGGCGACCCGCAGCTTCCGGCCGAGATCGTGCCATTTCTTGTTGCCAATAACCGCATGCTCGCGCGCGTTGCCCAGTCGGTTGCGCTCCAGCGGCGTTTCATAGCCGACGCAGCGCATGAATTGCGCTCGCCGCTTACCGTGCTTTTGCTGCAGGCAGAGCGGCTGGATTTGTCGGAAATGTCGACGCAGGCGCGCGAACGCTTTACCGCCTTGAGCAATGGCCTCACGCGCACGCGCGCGCTCGTCGAGCAGTTGCTGACTCTCGCGCACGCGCAGGAGGGCGACGGCATTGA
>NZ_JBSIPA010001049.1:0-255 GCF_053574605.1 Caballeronia sp. M23-90
CAAACCTACGCCACTCTGCTCGATGAGGGCATCTATCTTGGCTCGGTACGCACCATGTACCGGTTGCTCGCCGGCGCCGACCAGGTACGTGAACGGCGCCGGCAATTGACTCATCCGTCCTACACCCACCCGGAGCTGTTAGCGGTGCAGCCCAATGAAGTGTGGTCCTGGGATATCACCAAGTTACGGGGTCCGGGCAAGTGGACGTACTTCCATCTGTACGTGATCCTCGATATCTTTAGCCGCTACGTGGTC
>NZ_JBSIPA010001050.1:0-255 GCF_053574605.1 Caballeronia sp. M23-90
TGCCGCGCAACAGAATACCCACGTTGTCGCCCGCTTGACCTTGGTCCAGCAGCTTGCGGAACATTTCCACGCCCGTGCACGTCGTCTTCACCGTCGGCTTGATACCGATGATTTCGATTTCTTCGCCTACCTTCACGATACCGCGCTCGATACGACCCGTCACCACCGTGCCGCGACCCGAGATCGAGAACACGTCTTCCACCGGCATCAGGAACGTACCGTCAATTGCACGCTCCGGCGTCGGGATGTACGTGT
>NZ_JBSIPA010001051.1:0-255 GCF_053574605.1 Caballeronia sp. M23-90
GCTTCTCAGTGCCGCGATGCTCCTTCTGTGGTCGCAGGCCCACAGCCTCACTGTCCTCTACATTGTTTGGGTTGGACTTGGCATCGCGATGGCCGCGACGCTTTACGATCCGGTCTTTGCAGTCATCACCCAAGATTTTCCAGATACGTTTCGAAGCAAGATCACGCTCGTCACGCTGGTTGCGGGATTCGCAAGTACCGTCTTCATCCCGCTGACCCAAGGCCTCGTCACCTGGTTCGGATGGAGAGACGCCTT
>NZ_JBSIPA010001052.1:0-255 GCF_053574605.1 Caballeronia sp. M23-90
TTATCCCCAAGGCCAATGGGAAGGAGCGCCCTCTGGGCATTCCGACCATGCATGACAGAGCGATGCAAGCTCTGTACTTGCTGGCCTTGGAGCCAGTGGCAGAGTCCACGAGCGACCCGAACTCATACGGGTTCAGGAGTCATCGCTCAACGGCCGATGCCATGTCCCAGATTTTTGTTTCCATGTCTCAGAAGGGCTCAGCCCGATGGGTCCTGGAAGCGGATATCAAGGGGTGCTTTGACCACATCAACCATG
>NZ_JBSIPA010001053.1:0-255 GCF_053574605.1 Caballeronia sp. M23-90
TGCGCCGGCCGTTATGCGAATAGTGATACCAGTACAGCAGAATCGATCCCAGCGATGCCATCAGGCGGTCGGCGATATCCTTCGCGCCCGCGACGTTGTGATCGTCCTTCTCGGGCAACAAGGTGCCAAGCACGGAGACGCCGGTACGCATGACGTCCATGGGATGAGCGGAAGCGGGAATCCATTCCAGCGCGGCCTTCAGGTTCGCGGGCAGACCACGCAGCGCCTTGAGCTTCGTCTTGTACGCCTTGAGTT
>NZ_JBSIPA010001054.1:0-255 GCF_053574605.1 Caballeronia sp. M23-90
GCTTCTCAGTGCCGCGATGCTCCTTCTGTGGTCGCAGGCCCACAGCCTCACTGTCCTCTACATTGTTTGGGTTGGACTTGGCATCGCGATGGCCGCGACGCTTTACGATCCGGTCTTTGCAGTCATCCCCCAAGATTTTCCAGATACGTTTCGAAGCAAGATCACGCTCGTCACGCTGGTTGCGGGATTCGCAAGTACCGTCTTCATCCCGCTGACCCAAGGCCTCGTCACCTGGTTCGGATGGAGAGACGCCTT
>NZ_JBSIPA010001055.1:0-255 GCF_053574605.1 Caballeronia sp. M23-90
GTGTATCTACCCCGCTGGGGGAGATGCGCCTTCTGCTCGGGACTTTTCCAAGTAGGAGAGCAGCATGAAAGTATCTGGTCGAAAGGCCGGATCTGCGCTTTCCCACGCGCCGGACGATTGGTACGCCGTAGATTGGCGTCGGGTTGAACGAAACGTGAGAGGGATGCAGATTCGAATTGCGAAGGCGACGCGGGAAGGCAAATGGCGCAGGGTCAAAGCCTTGCAACGGATGTTGACCCGCACGTTGTCCGCCAA
>NZ_JBSIPA010001056.1:0-255 GCF_053574605.1 Caballeronia sp. M23-90
TGGTAGAACAGATTTCCTACAACATGCTGTTCCGCTGGTTCGTCGGCTTGCCGATGGACGGGACCGTGTGGGACCACTCGACGTTCAGCAAGAACCGCGACCGGTTGCTCGAACACGACGTGCTGGTATTGCTCTTCAACGAGACAGTCGAGACCGCGCGCGAGCGCGGGTATCTCTCCGGGGAACACTTCAGCGTCGACGGCACGTTGATTCAGGCATGGGCCGGGCACAAGAGCTTTGTGCCCAAGGCAAGTC
>NZ_JBSIPA010001057.1:0-255 GCF_053574605.1 Caballeronia sp. M23-90
CTCGGGTACGTGTGGTTCGGATCGAGTTGGTACGTGACTTCAGCGGCCATTGCGTTAAACGATGCCGCCACGAACAACGCGCCTGCTGCCGCGATCAAAAGGTTCTTTTTCATGTGTTTTCCTGGATAAGGTTTGAAACTGGATTATTTCTTGACCGTTATTTCTTGACCGCGACGAGATGGAACTTGATGACGACTTCATCGGCGACGACCGACGTGTCTTTCCACTCGCCCGAACCGACATCGAACTGCGTGC
>NZ_JBSIPA010001058.1:0-255 GCF_053574605.1 Caballeronia sp. M23-90
GCCCGGGTCACGCCGACTATGTGAAGAACATGATTACGGGTGCAGCGCAGATGGACGGCGCAATCCTGGTGTGTTCGGCTGCAGACGGCCCGATGCCGCAAACGCGTGAGCACATCCTGTTGGCTCGTCAGGTTGGCGTGCCGTACATCATCGTGTTCCTGAACAAGTGCGACATGGTGGACGACGCCGAGTTGCTGGAACTCGTCGAAATGGAAGTGCGTGAGCTTCTGTCGAAGTACGATTTCCCGGGCGACG
>NZ_JBSIPA010000131.1:0-14549 GCF_053574605.1 Caballeronia sp. M23-90
CGCGCAGTTTTTCATATTCGCTCGTGATCTACATCGCTCAGATTCCCGGCTATTTCTCGGGCGCGTGGCTCAACGAAAAGATCGGACGGCAGGCGACGATTGCATCGTATATGGTCCTCGGCGGCGTGTCCGCGCTTGCGAACGTGAAGGCCTTGTGGTCGCGCAATCTCGCACGCATCACGGCGATGACGTGGATCATGTGGCTATCGATTACCTTCAGCTATTACGCATTCTTCACGTGGATTCCCAGTCTGCTCGTGCAGAACGGCATGACGATCACGCGCAGTTTTTCATATTCGCTCGTGATCTACATCGCTCAGATTCCCGGCTATTTCTCGGGCGCGTGGCTCAACGAAAAGATCGGACGGCAGGCGACGATTGCATCGTATATGGTCCTCGGCGGCGTCTCCGCGCTTGGTCTTGCGCTCACGCGCAGCGATGCCGGCATCATGGCGTCCGGTGTGTTGCTGTCGTTCTTCATGAACGGCACGTATGCCGGCGTTTATGCGTACACGCCCGAGGTGTTCCCCACCGACGTGCGCACGACCGGCGTAGGCATGGCTTCGTCCATTGGACGGCTGGGGGCGATCGCGGCGCCCATCCTGGTGGGGTATGTCTATCCAATACTGGGTTTCGGTGGTGTGTTCGGCGCGACGACTTTCGTGCTGGTCGTCGGCGCGCTGGCGGTCGTGGTGATGGGTGTGCCCACGCGCGGTCGCTCGCTCGAGGACATAGCAGCTACGCAACTGCGCGGCTAAGCCCCCGCTTTTGATGGATGAATCGCGGTGCCATCCATTAGAGTAACGGACCATTCCATTGGCCAATTCATATGAAACTCACCGACTACAAGGCTCTCACTTTCGACTGCTACGGCACGCTTATCGATTGGGAAAGCGGCATCATGAATGGCCTGAGGCCGCTGATCGAGCGCGTGGGCCAACCGCTTACGCGTGACGCCGTGCTCGAGGCGCACGCACGTCATGAGTCGTCGCAGCAACTCTACACGCCGGCCACGCGCTATCGCGATCTGCTTCCAATTGTGTATAAGCGGATCGCCGAAGAATGGAATGTGCCCGTCACGCGCGAAGAATGCGCGACGTATGGGCAGTCCGTTCAGCATTGGCCTGCGTTCGAGGATTCGGCGGAGGCACTGCAATACCTCAAGCAGCATTTCAAGCTGGTAATCCTTTCCAATATCGACAACGAGAGTTTTGCCTATAGCAATGCAAAGCTCAAGGTTTCGTTCGACGCTGTCATTACCGCCGAGGACGTGGGATCGTATAAGCCGTCACCCCGCAATTTTGAGTACATGCTGGACAAGCTCGGCAGAATGGGCATTCCCAAGAGCGCAATTCTGCACACCGCGGAGAGTTTGTTTCATGACCACAAGCCGGCTAATGCGTTTGGACTGGCATCGTGCTGGATTTATCGACGTCATGCGCAACAGGGTTTTGGCGCGACCATGAATCCGGGCGACCAACCTCGCATCGACTTCAAGTTCACGAGCATGGCAGAGCTTGTGCAAGCGCATCGGGAAGCGTTGGCTAAAGGCTGATTTTTTCAGACGGGTCGCTGTCGGACCGCTTTAATAAACATCCCGCACATAGCGCTTTTCCTTCACCATGCGGCCCACGTAGTCCCGCGCCCTGTCGTCGCTCATGCCGCCCTGCTGAACCACCACGGATCTCAAGGCAGCATCCACATCCTTCGCCATGCGGCTGGCGTCGCCGCAAACATAGAAATGCGCGCCTTCCTCGAGCCACTTCCACAGATCGGCGCCCTGCTCCCGCATCCGGTCTTGCACGTAAATCTTCTCCGCCTGGTCGCGAGAAAACGCAAGATCAAGGCGGTTCAGCAGGCCCTTGCGACGCATTTCATCGAGTTCATCGCCGTAGTAATAGTCGGTTGCGGCATGCTGCTCGCCGAAGAACAGCCAGTTGCGGCCGGTATCGCCGCGGGCCTCGCGCTCATGCAGGAAGCCACGAAACGGCGCCACCCCCGTGCCGGGACCGACCATGATCATGGGTACATCGCCATTGCGCGGAAGCCGGAAATGCGCCGACTTTTGCACGAACACCGGGACATTGGCGTCTTCTGCGCGATCGGCCAGGAAAGTCGATGACACACCTTTTCGATGACGCCGCCCATTGTTGTAGCGTACCGCCGACACGGTGAGGTGGATCTCGTCGGCATGCGCCTTGGGACTCGACGCGATCGAATACAGGCGCGGTTGCATGCGCTTCAACATTCCAGTCAGTTCATTCGCGGAAAGCTTCACCGGAAACTCGTGCAGGACGTCCGCCAACTGCTGGCCCCAGAGCCATTTCTTCAGATCAGCCTTGCGATCTTCCCGGAGCATGTCCTTCAACGTGCCGTTGTCCGTCCGTGCCGCAATGAACGCAAGCGCGTCAGCGCTTGGCCGCGCGATTTCGTAATGCTTGCCAAGTGCATCGGCCAGGCGCATCTCGCCCGCACCCGTTACTGTGACAGGCGCATCGGGCGAAAGATGGCTCAGGCCGATGAGTTCATCGACGAGTTCAGGGCAGTTGCTCGGCCACACGCCCAAGGCATCGCCGACTTCGTATTCAAGGCCCGAGTCCTTCGATGCTAGCGAGAAATACCGTGTGTCCTTCGTCGCGCCCTGCTTGTTCAGCCGCAAGTTCTTTACAAGCCGCGACGTAGCCGGATGCGCCTTCGAAGCAACAGTCCCAGGCAAAACGGAAGGGATCAATCCATCGGCGGCGACTGCATGCAGCGCTTCGTCTTCCGCCTTGATGCGCGCGGCAATCCGTTCGAGCCAGGCGTCGGCATCGGGTTGATATTCGACATCGCAGTCCACGCGGTCGGCGAGGCGTCTAGCGCCGCGCTCCAGCATGCGTGCATCCAGTTTTCGTCCGTGGCCGCAGAACGCGTCGTAGTTGCGATCGCCGAAAGCGAGCACCGCGTAATGCACGGTGTCCAGACGCGGTGCGTTATCGGCTTGAAGTTCGGCCCAGAAGCTTTGGCCGTTATCGGGTGCATCGCCATCGCCGAACGTGCTGGTCATCAGCAGCACGTATTGCGCTTTTTCCAGGCCCGATACCGCAAAATCATCCATGCACGATGTACGAATCTCGAAGCCCGACTCCATGAGCTGAGTCGCATAGCGCTCGGTCAACGATTCGATGTTGCCTGTTTGCGATGCCCACAACAAAGTGACCTTCGGCCGTGCCCGCACGATGCGAACCGCCGGTTCCTGTACCGGTTGCTGGAGGGCTGAGGCCCCTTCCGCGCGGCTGAACAGACCGGCGAGCACGCCATCGAACCAAAGGCGGGTCTGCGGGGCAAACGGGGCGCTCACCGGCAGCACGGGAACACCGTGAGTCGCGCGCCCTTCGTTCGAACGCAACCCGCTCATGAATCCGGCTGCATACAAACGCTCCGCGTCGCTGAGTTGCGGCGCCGGCGTTTCCGGAATGCCGAGCAACGTGGAAAGAGCATCTATGCGGGACATGTCCGGTTCCTGAGTGATGTCGGTGTGATCGTCGTGCGTATCGGATATGACGTCGCTCGTTCCAGGCGCAACGCGACTCAGCGCAACGGCGCAGAACTTGAATTCGGGCTGCTGCGAAATGGGATCGACCGCATCATTGGTCACGGCGTTGATGCAAAGCTCGTCACCATAGACATCGTTCCAGTGCATCGGCGCAAAACAGTTGCCGGCGCGAACGCGATCTGTCACGACGGCCGGCAACACAGCACGACCGCGACGCGACCTGATCTCGACGGCGTCCTTCGTTTCAATGCCCAACGCCGCCGCATCTTCAGGATGGATTTCCACAAAGGGTTTCGGGTTCAGCTTGTTGAGCATTGCGACCTTGCCGGTCTTCGTCATGGTGTGCCACTGATGCTGCAAGCGACCCGTGTTCAACACGACAGGACGCTCCACGTCCGGCATCTCGGCTGGCTGCACGTGCGGGCGCGCGAAGAACACAGCCTTGCCGCTCGCGGTTGGAAACACGAGCCGAGGACGGCTGCCATCGGGCGACACTTTCAATGTCTGATGTACACCATCGTTGATGTAACGCACCGGGTTGCGATCAGATGCCGCGTCTCTCTCAACGGGCCATTGCAGTGGCGACTCGCGCAGCCGTTCATGGCTCGCGCCGCGCAGGTCGTAGCCGGTCTTCGCGTTCGATGTCCGCACGATCTCCGCAAACACATCTTCTGCCGATGCATAGCTGAACGCATCGGCGAAGCCCATTTCGCACGCCACTTGCGCGACGATCTGCCAGTCGGGCATGGCCGTTCCCGGCGGATCGACAGCCTTTTGCGTGAGCGTCATATTGCGCTCGGAGTTGATCATCACGCCTTCGGCTTCGGCCCATAACGCGCCGGGCAGAAGGACATCGGCGTAGCGGTTGGTCTCGGTATCGAGGAAGGCGTCCTGCGTAATGACGAGCTCCGCGGCCTGCAATCCCGCGATCACGGTCTGGCGGTTCGCCACGCTTGCGACCGGGTTCGTGCAGATGATCCAGCACGCCTTGATGCTGCCGGCGGCCATGCGCGAAAACATATCCACGGTGCCGTTCCCCACCGATGTCCTGAGCGAGCCTTCCGGAATGCGCCACAGGTCTTCCATGAACTCGCGGTCTTCATCGACGAGCACCGAGCGCTGCCCCGGCAAGCCCGGACCCATGTATCCCATCTCGCGGCCGCCCATCGCGTTGGGCTGACCAGTGAGTGAGAACGGGCCGCTGCCGGGACGACAGATCTTGCCCGTCGCCAGATGCAGATTGCAGATGGCATTCGTATTCCACGTGCCATGCGTGCTCTGGTTGAGGCCCATGGTCCAGCAGCTCATCCACTCCGGCGCTTCGCCGATCCATTGCGCCGCGCAGCGGATATCAGCTTCAGGAATGCCGGTGATCGCGGCGACCTTGGCGGGCGTATAGTCCGCGAGAAATGCGGGCATTGCGTCCCAACCCTCAGTCGCTTCATCGATGAAACCTGCATCCGTATGCCCGTTTTCGTACAACAGATGCAGCAAACCATTGATCAGCGCGAGGTCGGTGCCGGGCTTGATCTGCATGAAGAGACCCGCTTTGTCGGCGGTAGCGTTGCGGCGCGGATCGACCACGATCAGCTTCGCGCCCGCCTTCACGCGGTCCATCATGCGAAGAAACAGGATCGGGTGGCAGTCGGCCATGTTCGCGCCGATCACAAAAAACAGGTTGGCCTTGTCGATGTCCTGATACGACCCCGGCGGCCCGTCCGCTCCCAGCGAAAGCTTGTAGCCGCTGCCTGCGCTCGCCATGCACAGCCGCGAGTTGGACTCGATATTGTTCGTGCCCACGAACCCCTTTGCGAGCTTGTTGACAAGGTACTGCGCTTCTATCGACATCTGGCCGGAGACGTAAAAAGAAAGCGCATCGGGGCCGTGTTTGTCCAGGATGGCGCGCAGGCGGTGAGCGGTGTCGGTCAGCGCCTGTGTCATCGGAAGCGGTACTGGGTCCTGACCGCGTGCGTGACGAATAAACGCGCTTTCAAGGCGCCCCGATTTGCGCAAGGCAACGTGCGCGGACTGTCCTTTCGTGCAAAGACGCCCGAAGTTGGCAGGATGTTCCTTGTCACCCGACACCTTGACCACTTGCCCGTCCTCGACATGCAGGACCATTCCGCAGCCAACGCCGCAATAGGGGCAAACAGACTTGACGGTACCGGTGTTCATATCGGTTAGACCGCGACCCAGACTTGTCCGTCTTCAACGCGCGTTGCAAACGCGTTGACCGAGTTCGCAGGAATCTCGAGGCACTCGCCGGTGCGCAAGTCGAAGTGATGCTTGTAGATCGGCGATGCGACCACAATGCGATCGCCCAGATTGCCGATCAGTCCGCGCGAGAGCACCGAGGCCTGCGATCCCGGATCGAAGTTATCGATGGCGAACACGCCGCCTTCGCCATCGGCGAGATGAAACACCGCGACTTGCGTGCCGTTGATCAGCGCGCATACGCCGGTGTTCGGCAGGATGTCATCGAGCGCGCACACGGGCACCCACGCTGCGGGAATTCGATCAATGTTCATGACGCCCTCCATCAAACGGTTTCGACAACGACAGGGATGCCGATCAACTTGCGTTCAGCGGGCGTAGCGGGACGAATCTGCCCGCGCTCCTCGACAAAACTCACGTTGTTGTCGGACGCGTCGCTGTTCACGAAATGGCGGAACCGCTTGCGGGTTTCGGGATCGGTGACGGCTTTTTTCCACTCGCACTCGTAGGTATCGGCGACGTGCTGCATCTCGGCTTCGAGTTCGGCGGCGAGGCCGAGCTTGTCGTGCACGACAACATCGATCAGATAGTCGAGACCGCCTTCGAGATTGTCGCGCCAGACACTCGTGCGCTGCAAGCGGTCAGCGGTGCGCACATAAAACATCAAAAAGCGGTCGATGTATTTCACGAGCGTCACCGCATCCAGATCCGCCGCAAGGAGTTCAGCGTGGCGCGGTTTCATGCCACCGTTCCCGCAGACGTACAGGTTCCAACCCTTCTCGGTCGCGATGATGCCGACGTCCTTGCCCTGCGCTTCCGCGCATTCGCGCGTGCAGCCGGAGACGCCGAACTTGATTTTGTGCGGCGCGCGCAAGCCCTTGTAGCGGTTCTCGATATCGATCGCGAGGCCCACGGAATCGCCCACGCCAAAGCGGCACCACGTCGAACCAACGCACGACTTCACGGTACGCACCGCCTTGCCGTACGCGTGGCCCGATTCGAACCCGGCGGCGATCAGTTCTTCCCAGATGAACGGCAGTTGCTCGACCCGCGCGCCGAACAGGTCGACCCTCGCGCCGCCCGTTACCTTCGTGTAAAGCCCGTACTTCTTCGCGACCTGTCCGACGGCGATCAAACCATCGGGTGTCACTTCGCCGCCCGCCATGCGCGGCACGACGGAGTACGTTCCGTCGCGCTGGATATTCGCGAGGTAGTAGTCGTTCGAGTCCTGCAGGCTCGCGTGTTCCTTCTTCAACACGAACTCGTTCCAGCACGATGCAAGAATGCTGCTCACTGTCGGCTTGCAGATATCGCAGCCCAGTCCATGACCGTGTTTGGCAAGCAATTCGCCAAAGGTCTTGATGCGCTCGACGCGCACAAGGTGATAAAGCTCCTGCCGCGAAAACGCAAAGTGCTCGCACACATGATTGTTGACCGCGAGCCCTTGCTTCTTCATCTCGGCCTTCATCACTTGCGTGACGAGCGGCACGCACCCGCCGCACGATGTTCCTGCCTTGGTCGCCGACTTCAATGCGCCAATGCTCATCGCGCCGGCACACACGGCTTCGCAAATCGTCCCCTTCGATACGTCGTTGCACGAGCAGATCTGCGCCGAGACAGGAAGCGCATCGACGCCAAGACCCGGCTTCTGCCGGCCATCGGAAGAAGGGAGAATCAGGAACTCTGGCGACTCCGGCAACTCGATGCGGTTCAGCATCATCTGGAGCAAGGTGCCGTACTCGTTCGCGTCGCCGACCATCACGCCGCCGAGCAGGAACTTGCCGCAATCCGACACGACGATCTTCTTGTAGACCTGCTTGCGTTCGTCGCTGAACTGGTACGCACGGCTGCCCGGCGTCTTGCCGTGCGCGTCGCCAATGCTTGCCACGTCCACGCCCATGAGCTTCAGTTTCGTGCTCATGTCGGCTCCCGCGAACGCATGCGCTTCGCCGAGCAACTGCTTCGCGACCACGCGCGCCATGTCGTAACCCGGCGCGACGAGACCGAACACTTGCCCTTGCCACAACGCGCATTCGCCGATCGCGTAGATGTGTTCGTCGCTCGTCACGCAGTTGTCGTCGATCACGATACCGCCGCGCGCACCCACTTCGAGGCCGCTGATACGAGCGATTTCGTCCCGCGGGCGAATGCCGGCCGAAAACACGATCATGTCGGTATCGAGATGCGTGTCATCGGAGAATTGCATGCGGTGCGTGCCCGCTTCGCCGTCAATGATCGCGACCGTATTCTTCTGCGTATGAACCGTCACGCCCAGCTCTTCGATCTTGCTGCGCAGCACGCGGGCGCCGCTGTCATCGACTTGTACGGCCATCAGGCGCGGTGCGAATTCCACCACGTGCGTCTGCAACCCGAGATCACGCAACGCCTTCGCGCATTCGAGTCCCAGCAGACCGCCGCCCACGACCGTACCGGTCCGGGATCGCGCGCCGCACTCCTTCATCGCTTCCAGATCTTCAATCGTCCGATACACAAAGCAGTCAGCCCGGTCGTTACCCGCCACCGGCGGCACGAACGGATAGGACCCGGTTGCGAGAACGAGCTTGTCGTAGCCCAGCACTTCGCCGCTCGACACGGTCACCGTCCGCGCCATGCGATCGATCGACACCGCTTTCGCGTTGAGCTCGAGCCGCACGTTCTCGCGCTCGAAGAATCCCGCTTCGACCAGTGACAGATCCTGCGCCGTCTTGCCGGAGAAAAATTCCGACAGATGCACGCGATCATAGGCGGGGCGCGGTTCTTCGCAAAGTACGGTGATGTCGAGTCCATGCCCTGCTTTTTCGGCGATGCATTCGAGAAGCTTGTGCCCCACCATTCCATGACCGATGACGACGATTTTCATGATGTGAACGCTCTCAGTTTGCAATGCTGTTATTGATGCCCAATGCATCCGCGCGCAATTCGGCTTCGCGTGCCTTGTGCTCGGTGCTGAAGCGCACGGCCAGCGCGCAGAGTGCGGAGATCGAGACGAGCACGCCGAGCATTGCCAGGGTTTGCTGGACGTTGCCGAGACCTTTCATCAGGAAGCCTGCCGCGACTGCGCCCACGTTGCCGCCCGCGCCGATGATCCCGGCCACGCCGCCAAGCGCCTTGCGGTCGATGAACGGCACAAGTGCATATGTCGCGCCGCATGCCATGTGAGTGAACAGACCGAAGCAGAGCATCGCGATAACGGCGAGCCCGACGCTGGTTTCACGCGAGAACCAGTACAAGCCGAGGCCCTCGCCCGCGATCAGCACGAACAACAAGGTGGAGCGCACATCGAGTCCGCGGCGCGCGGCAAACTTGTCGGACAGCCAGCCGCCCAGTGCGCGTGCGAAGAGCGCGAGCAAGCCGAAGCTTCCCGCTGCAAGGCCCGCGGTTTTCAACGAAAGATGGAAATGGTTGACGTAATAGATCGCGGCGATGTTATGGATGAACACCTCGACGCCGAAGCATGCCGCATACGTCACGAACAACATCCATACGCGATAGTTCGCGCACGCCGCACGAAAGCTCGCCCAGCCGCCTTTCTTGCCGCCATCGATTGTGATGCCTTGCGCGCGCAGTTCATCGAAGTTGCCTTGCGGGCAGTCTTGCGTCAGGCGCCAGTAGAACACCGCCATGAGCGGCATGGCGAGGGCCGGCACCACGAGCGCATAGCGCCATGCCGATGCATCGCTTGCGCCCAGGGCAAGCATTGCTGCGAGCAACAAGGGCACCAGCGCTTGCGCCGCGCCCGCGCCTGCATTGCCCCATCCGGCGCTCGTTGCGTTAGCCGTGCCGACCACGTTCGGCGCGAACATCACCGAGGTGTGATATTGCGTGATCACGAAACTCGCGCCCACTGCACCGATCCCCAGACGCGCAAGAAGAAAGCTCGTGTAACCGCCTGAAAGCGCTGCCGCCAGCACTGGAAAAGCGCCCAGGACAAGCAACGCCGTATAGACCTTGCGCGGGCCGTATCGATCGCACATCGGGCCGATGATCAGGCGTACGAGGATGGTCGCCGCGACCGCTGCAATGTTGATGTTCGCAACCTGATCGATCGACAGACCGAACTCGCGCTGGATCAATGGCATCAGCGGCGCGCATGCGAACCACGCGAAGAAGCACACGAAGAATGCCATCCACGTGAGATGAAAAGCGCGCATTGGCGCCGTGCGAAAACTGAAGAGGTCGATCCGCGTTGCTTTATCTGACATGGCCGTTCCACAAAACAAAAAGGCGTCCCGTGATTCCAGCCAGTTGACTGAATTCAGGGGACGCCGTTGTCCAAGAAGCCCATAGGGGCTGCTGCAATAGGGTGCTGCAGTACGGTGCTGCGTGAGGCAAAAAGACGAGATCGTCGTTGATCCGTTGGCGACATCAAACGCAAGGTGTATGCCATGCGGGCTCGGATACGGCAGCACGGGGCTTTACGGGGTTTGTCGTCAATTCACAAAATGAGCGCCGATGCTTTTTGATGCAGCAAAGCACAGCTACGGTGCGCTGCGGCACTGCACACGTGCGGGCAGACGAATGGCGTTCACGTCCATGCTTGGTTGCGCGTCTTGGCCTGCTTATTGCATTTACCTTCAAGCGCATGGCAACGACGTCTTGCGCTTACTTTCGGCGATCCAGGACAACGGCGTCCCTTCGTGCACAAGCACGAGCGGATGCCGTTTTGTTTTGGAACGCCGCCAAAGGAAATCATCATCATGACTACCGGCAAGGTTACTTTGCTAAGCGCAGGCCCGGGCGACCTCGACCTGCTGACCATCAAGGCCGCGAAAGCGCTCGCACTCGCCGATATTGTCTTGCTCGACGATCTGGCGAACCCCGGGATCGCCTCGCTGGCGCCACGCGCACGCGTGATTCGCGTGGGCAAGCGCGGCGGATGCAAATCGACGCCGCAGGCTTTCATCGAACGGCTGATGCAGCGTTATGCGTTGAAGGGCCTGCACGTCGTGCGCGTGAAAGGTGGCGACGCGCTGTTGTTCGGCCGTGCCGGCGAAGAGCTCGCGGCGTTGCGACGTGCGCAAATTCCCGTCGATATCGTCAACGGGATATCGTCGGGTTTTGCGGCGGCGGCGAGCCTGGGTGTGTCGCTGACGCATCGCGAACATTGCCAGGGCGTGACCTTCGTCACCGCGCACAAGCAGGACCACGGCGAGCCGAACTGGACCGCGCTCGCAGCGACTGGAACAACGCTCGTCATCTATATGGGCATGACGCGCATCGAAAGCCTGTGCGCTTCGCTCATGAGTGCGTTGCCCGCTTCCACGCCCGCGGCCGTCGTGCAGTGGGCAGGGACGTCGGCCGAGCATCGATGGCTCGGGACGCTGGATCGGCTGGCTATCGGTGCAACCGAAGCTGGTTTGACGAGCCCTGCCGTGATTCTGATAGGCAACGCGATTGGCGAGGCCATGCAGTGGGTCGAACAACCGGCGCCCAATGTCCAGCGCGCCGCTTGACCGGCGCGATGTGCCCATGAAGTGCCTTCGCTAGTCCTGAATAAAAATACCGGCACTTGCCCCATGCTTCGCGTGCTTCTCGTCACCGACACTGACAAACCTATCGGCGATTTGCGCCAGGCACTTGCACGCCTGGGTTATGACATGCTCGCCGAAGTCGCGACCCCGGCGGCCTTGCCGAGAGTGGTGGAAGAGCAGCGTCCGGATGTAGTGATCATCGATACAGAATCGCCATCGCGCGACACACTCGAGCAGCTCGCCGTGATGAACGAGACCGCGCCGCGGCCGGTCCTCATGTTCAGCAACGATGGCGACCAGCAACTGATCCGCGATGCCGTCGGCGCCGGCGTCAGCGCGTACCTCGTGGAAGGGCTCGAAGCGGAAAAGCTCGCGCCGATTCTAGAGGTCGCGCTCGCGCGTTTCGCACGCGAAGTGCAATTGCTCAAACGCCTGGCAGATGCCGAGACGGAACTCGCGGACAGAAAGCTCATCGACAAAGCCAAGCGCCTCCTGATGGACCGGCGCAAGATGTCCGAGCAGGACGCGTACGCCCTGCTGCGCAAACGGGCAATGGACCAGGGGATGAAACTTGCTGAAGTCGCCCGGCAACTGGTATCGATGGCTGATCTATTGGGGTAGCCTGCAACGACATGAATATTTCCTCGCCCTCTTCCATCGGCAAGCCCGAGAAAACGCATATACGCCTCGGCTTCGTGGCGTTGAGCGACGCTGCGCCGCTTGTCACCGCCAAAGTCCTCGAGTTTGGTCATCGGCATGGCCTGACGCTCGAGTTGTGCAGGCAGCCTTCGTGGGCGGCGGTGCGCGACAAGCTGCTTTCGGGCGAGATCGATGCAGCGCACGCGCTATATGGTCTCGTGTGCGGCGTGCAGATGGGTATCGGCGGACCGCAGGGCGATATGGCCGTGCTCATGGTCCTGAATCGCAACGGGCAGGCGATCACGTTGTCGAACCGGCTGACCGCGGCGTTGAAACAGCACGGCAACCTGAAAGACGCGCTCGCCACGCTAGGGCGTCGTCCAGTGTTTGCGCAGACTTTCCCGACCGGCACCCATGCCATGTGGCTTTACTACTGGCTCGCGTCTCAGGGCGTGCATCCAATACGCGATATCCGCAGCGTCGTGATCCCGCCGCCGCAAATGGTCGACGCGCTGATTGACGGAGAACTCGACGGCCTGTGTGTCGGCGAGCCCTGGAACGCCGTGGCCGAAGCGCGCGGCGCGGGCAAAACGGTCGCGGTCACGAGCCAGATCTGGCCGGAGCATCCGGAGAAAGTGCTCGCGAGCCGCCGCGATTTTGTGTCGCAAAACCCGAACACATCGCGCGCGCTGATCCAGACCATGCTGGAAGCTTGCCGATGGCTCGATTACCCGAAGCATCGTATGGATATTTCAGCGTGGCTCGCGGCACCCGATGTGGTCGACGCGCCGCAGGCGCTGATCGAGCAACGGCTGCTCGGCCACTACGACCCGGCGCAGTTCGCCGTGCAGCCGCCGGGCGTCAGTTTTTTCAACGACGGTGCCGTGAATTATCCGCGCGCCTCGGATGGCCTCTGGTTCCTCACGCAATACCGCCGATGGGGAATGCTCTCTGGCGATCAGGACGATGCCGCGATCGCCGCCGCGCTCTCGGAGACAGCGCTGTATTGCGAGGCGGCTGCGTTGATGGAGGTGCGCGTACCCGAAGAACTACGCGCCGATGTCCTTATCGATGGCCAGGTGTGGGATGGGCGAGATCCGGCCGCTTATCTCGATGGATTTGATATACGCGCATAGCCTTCACCATGTTTGCCTGAAAAACGCCGCAATCGTCCAATAAAAAGAGACATACGCACGCGTTTCTCTTCCGCCATCCAACAGTCATGGTCGACGAAACCGCGTAAGCGGTCGACTGCCTCGATTGGACACTCCGATTTGAAAGATGGCGCTGCACTCGACCGAATGGCCGATGCTTCCGCTTTACCATTGCCAACACCCCTCCTGTTAGCCGATGCTTGATTGGTTACGCCCTCCCGGCTTAGGCGCTCTCCGCATCGATACCGTGGAACGCATCGTGCTTCGTGGCATTACAAACCGTCAGAACTTACCGCTAAACGAATTTGAGGCTGCCATGAGCACGTTGTCGACCGAGAAACTACAGGCTGTCGTTAAGAAGGATGCATCCTGGGTCATGGGCGCCCTCAAGAAATTCGGCGAGGACCGGTGCGCGGCAATGGCAGCAAGCATCGCATTCTACTCCGCGTTTTCGCTCGCTCCCACGCTGGTCATGGTGATCGCAGTCGCCGGCTGGGTATTCGGCGCCGAAGCAGCGCGCGGCCAGTTGTTTCACCAGGTCAACGGCATGCTGGGCGACCAAGCCGCAGCAAGCGTGCAAAGCATTGTTGAAAATGCGCATCGCAGCGGCGGAACCGGGATCGCGGCCGTCATCTCATTCGTGCTGCTGGCGGTGGGTGCATCAGCGACATTTTCATCGCTCAATACAGCACTGAATCTTGTCTGGCCGCTCGCCGGAGAGCAAAAGTCGAGCGTCTTCGCATTGGTGCGCGTCCGGCTGATCTCGTTCGGCCTCGTACTCGGCGTAGCTTTTCTGCTGATCGTGTCGCTCGTGCTCGATACCGCCATCCAGGCCGTCGGCAAATGGCTGTGGGGCGATTCGTCGTTCGTGATCATTGGCGACATTGTTCAGCTTGCCGTGGGTCTTGTCATCTTGTCCATGGCGTTCGGCGCCCTGCTGAAATTCCTGCCCGATGCCCGCGTGCAGTGGCGCGACGCGCTGGTAGGCGGCCTGGTCGCGGCCATCCTGTTTTCTGTCGGCAAGAAATTGTTCGCGTTTTACCTGACCCATGCCGGTACGGCCAACTCGTTTGGCGCAGCGGGTTCGCTCGCGGTATTGCTGATGTGGCTGTACTTCTCGGCGGCGGTGTTGCTGCTTGGCGCGGAATTCTCTGCTGCGCGCGCACGCCTTCATGATCCGCGCGGCGCATGGGGCCAGCAAAGCGGCCGTGTTCCGCCCGGCAGCCGCGCCAAGATCGGATCGATGCTTGCGGGGTCCACTATCAGCGGACGCTCCACGGATGCATCTGTCGTCGAATCCCACAGCGCTGCGCTCATACCTGGCGCGGCGCGTACGTCGATAGAACAGCGTGCCGAGCGCTCGCAGAAGCTCACGCAGCAAGCACGGAAAAAGGTCTCGGCGTTGAGTACGGCACTCACGCTCAGCCGTAAGCTCGCCAAAGCGGAAACGACCGCCACCAGAGCAACGGCGCAAGCCATGCTTGGTTGCGGCAGGAAGGCGGTGCGGGCGAATGACCTGGAGCGGCGTCATCCGTA
>NZ_JBSIPA010001059.1:0-255 GCF_053574605.1 Caballeronia sp. M23-90
GTGTATCTACCCCGCTGGGGGAGATGCGCCTTCTGCTCGGGACTTTTCCAAGTAGGAGAGCAGCATGAAAGTATCTGGTCGAAAGGCCGGATCTGCGCTTTCCCACGCGCCGGACGATTGGTACGCCATAGATTGGCGTCGGGTTGAACGAAACGTGAGAGGGATGCAGATTCGAATTGCGAAGGCGACGCGGGAAGGCAAATGGCGCAGGGTCAAAGCCTTGCAACGGATGTTGACCCGCACGTTGTCCGCCAA
>NZ_JBSIPA010001060.1:0-255 GCF_053574605.1 Caballeronia sp. M23-90
GCGTCGAGCCATCGAAATCATGGGTCGATGCGATGCATGCATCGCTCATTCTGTACGCCGAGCACGAATTCAACGCATCGACGTTCACCTGCCGCGTGATCGCGGGCACGGGATCGGACATGTATTCTGCGATAACCGGCGGTATCGGCGCGTTGCGTGGCCCGAAGCATGGCGGCGCAAATGAAGTCGCGTTCGAGATCCAGAGCCGCTATCAGACGCCCGACGAAGCGGAAGCGGACATTCGTCGCCGCGTGG
>NZ_JBSIPA010001061.1:0-255 GCF_053574605.1 Caballeronia sp. M23-90
CAGCATGCGCTCGCTACGAATTGAGTACAGCACCTGCAGCAAAAGAGCGCGCACCAGCTTCTCCGGCGCGATGCTCGGGCGGCCTCCTTTGACGTCCGCCTCATACATCCGCGCGAACACATCGTCCGTGCGTTTAAGCGCGTCATTGAGCCACGTGCGAATCGGACGCAACGGATGGTCCTTCGGCACGAAATCATCCAGCTTCAACACTGTGAACATAGATTCGGTAAAGCCATCCGGTCCGCGCATCTGTTC
>NZ_JBSIPA010001062.1:0-255 GCF_053574605.1 Caballeronia sp. M23-90
CCATCTTGCTATAACACCGTTTCGTGGCGCGAAGGCACTCGTGCGGCTCTAAGTTCCCGTTTTGCGGCGTTGCGCGTGCGGACCTCTCACCGTGATAATTGGCGGGCTACGCCGCGCGATGAAGAATAGCTGCTTATCGAGTGGCCCATTGGTGAAATCGAACCAACCAAATACTGGCTTTCAACTTTGCCCGAAGAGACGGTCGTGCAACATCTCGTTCACGTTGCCAAAATGCGCTGGCGCATTGAGCGTGAC
>NZ_JBSIPA010001063.1:0-255 GCF_053574605.1 Caballeronia sp. M23-90
CCACGCGGCGACGAATGTCCGCTTCCGCTTCGTCGGGCGTCTGATAGCGGCTCTGGATCTCGAACGCGACTTCATTTGCGCCGCCATGCTTCGGGCCACGCAACGCGCCGATACCGCCGGTTATCGCCGAATACATGTCCGATCCCGTGCCCGCGATCACGCGGCAGGTGAACGTCGATGCGTTGAATTCGTGCTCGGCGTACAGAATGAGCGATGCATGCATCGCATCGACCCATGATTTCGATGGCTCGACGC
>NZ_JBSIPA010001064.1:0-255 GCF_053574605.1 Caballeronia sp. M23-90
TGCCGCGCAACAGAATACCCACGTTGTCGCCCGCTTGACCTTGGTCCAGCAGCTTGCGGAACATTTCCACGCCCGTGCACGTCGTCTTCACCGTCGGCTTGATACCGATGATTTCGATTTCTTCGCCCACCTTCACGATACCGCGCTCGATACGACCCGTCACCACCGTGCCGCGACCCGAGATCGAGAACACGTCTTCCACCGGCATCAGGAACGTACCGTCAATTGCACGCTCCGGCGTCGGGATGTACGTGT
>NZ_JBSIPA010001065.1:0-255 GCF_053574605.1 Caballeronia sp. M23-90
CAAACCTACGCCACTCTGCTCGATGAGGGCATCTATCTTGGCTCGGTACGCACCATGTACCGGTTGCTCGCCGGCGCCGACCAGGTACGTGAACGGCGCCGGCAATTGACTCATCCGTCCTACACCCGCCCGGAGCTGTTAGCGGTGCAGCCCAATGAAGTGTG
Organism: Caballeronia sp. M23-90; assembly: GCF_053574605.1. Classification (NCBI taxonomy): domain Bacteria; kingdom Pseudomonadati; phylum Pseudomonadota; class Betaproteobacteria; order Burkholderiales; family Burkholderiaceae; genus Caballeronia; species Caballeronia sp. M23-90. The sequence continues at coordinate 165 of NZ_JBSIPA010001065.1, forward strand.
GTCCTGGGATATCACCAAGTTACGGGGTCCGGGCAAGTGGACGTACTTCCATCTGTACGTGATCCTCGATATCTTTAGCCGCTACGTGGTC
>NZ_JBSIPA010001066.1:0-255 GCF_053574605.1 Caballeronia sp. M23-90
ACGTGTCTTTCCACTCGCCCGAACCGACATCGAACTGCGTGCGTTTGATGGGCAGCGCGCCATCGAAGGTCTGCGTGGCACCCTGCTGCGTGACAGTGACCGGCACCGTGACGTTCTGGGATTTGCCCTTGATGGTCAGCTTGCCGGCCACGTTGAATTTGTTGCCGCCGGCCGGCGCGATGGACGTTGACGCGAAGGTCGCGTTAGGGAAATGCGCGACGTCGAACCAGTCCTTGTCTTGCGCCTGCTTGTTGT
>NZ_JBSIPA010001067.1:0-255 GCF_053574605.1 Caballeronia sp. M23-90
GGTATTACCTGCAGATCCTGTTGAACCCGGGCTCGGGCGCGCATAACGTCCACATGCCGACCGACTGGCAATATGCATACGGGCTGCTCAACAACCTGTATCAGGCCAGTGGCAGACCGGAGCCGATCCGCAACTTCCTCTACGTGCTGAAGGGCGCGCAGGAAATGGATAACGGTGTGGGCGTGACCGATGTCCAACGCGGCTGGACCATTCGCGACAGCAGTCCGCTGGACGTCTGGAACGGCGGGCAGACCG
>NZ_JBSIPA010001068.1:0-255 GCF_053574605.1 Caballeronia sp. M23-90
AGACTTGTGCGTGCTTCGTCGGGATGGTCGTGTTCTTGTTGATCATCTTCGTCATCACGCCGCCAAGGGTTTCAATACCCAGCGACAACGGCGTCACGTCCAGCAGCAACACGTCCTTGCGATCGCCTGACAGAACCTGGCCCTGGATCGCGGCGCCAACAGCCACGGCTTCGTCCGGGTTCACGTCACGACGCGGTTCCTTGCCGAAGAATTCCTTGACCTTGTCCTGCACCTTCGGCATACGCGTCATACCGC
>NZ_JBSIPA010000132.1:0-14443 GCF_053574605.1 Caballeronia sp. M23-90
TCATGCCACGCGGCCGGTCGGCTTGCAGATCATCGGCAACTATTTCAACGAAGCCCGGTTGCTGCAGGTCGCCGACGCGTTTCAGCGCGCGACCGACTGGCATGTGCAATCACCCGCAGGAGTCTGAGTTATGCAGTGGGAAGTCGTTATCGGTCTTGAGACGCACGCGCAGTTGTCGACGGTCTCGAAGATTTTCTCGGGCGCGGCCACGCAGTTCGGCGCGGAGCCGAACACGCAAGCCTGTCCTGTCGACCTGGCGTTGCCCGGTTCGTTGCCCGTGATGAATCGCGGCGCTGTTGAACGTGCAATTCGCCTGGGTCTTGCGATTGGCGCGACCATCGCGCCGCGCAGCATTTTCGCTCGCAAAAACTATTTCTATCCCGATCTGCCGAAGGGCTATCAGATCAGCCAGTTCGAGATTCCGGTCGTGCAAGGCGGCAGCGTCACGATCCACGTTCCGGCGAACGAAAAAACCGGCAAGGCCGCGTACGATAAAACCGTCAACCTGACGCGCGCGCATCTGGAGGAAGACGCCGGCAAGTCGCTGCACGAAGACTTTGCGGGCATGACGGGTATCGACTTGAATCGTGCCGGCACGCCGCTGCTCGAGATCGTGACGGAGCCGGAAATGCGCAGCGCGGCGGAAGCCGTGGCGTACGCGAAAAGCCTGCACACGCTCGTGCAATGGCTCGGCATTTGCGACGGCAACATGCAGGAAGGCTCGTTCCGTTGCGACGCGAACGTCTCGGTGCGGCCGGTCGGCCAGGTTGAGTTTGGCACGCGCGCCGAGATCAAGAACCTGAACTCGTTCCGGTTTCTCGAAGAAGCGATCCAGTACGAAGTGCGCCGCCAGATCGAGTTGATTGAAGACGGCGGTACGGTCGTGCAGGAAACGCGTTTATACGATCCGGATAAACGTGAGACGCGTTCAATGCGCAGCAAGGAAGACGCGCACGATTACCGGTATTTCCCTGATCCGGATCTGATGCCGCTCGCTATCGACGAAGCGTGGATCGCGCGTGTTCGCAGCGAACTTCCGGAGTTACCGGAAGCGATGCAAACGCGTTTTGTCGAGCAATATGGTTTGACGCAGTACGACGCGGTCGGGCTGACGTCGTCGCAGGGCATGTCGGCTTATTTCGAGAACGTGGTCTCGAAAGTCGGGCCCGCGAACGCCAAGCTCGCGGCCAACTGGCTGATGGGTGAAGTGTCGTCGCAACTGAATCGTGAGTCGCTGGACATTGCGAGCTTGCCTGTTTCGCCCGCGCAGCTCGCGCTCGTGATTCAGCGCATCGCGGACGGCACCATCTCGAACAAGATCGCCAAGGATATCTTCCAGGCGATCTGGGAAGAGAAGGCCACTGACGACGCGGCGGCTGACCGGATCATCGAAGCGAAGGGGCTGAAGCAGATCTCGGATACGGGCGCGCTGGAAGCGATCATCGACGAGGTGATGGCCGCGAACCAGAAGTCGGTGGATGAATACCGCTCCGGCAAGGAAAAGGCGTTCAACGCGCTGATCGGTCAGGCAATGAAAGCGACCAAGGGCAAGGCGAATCCGCAGCAGGTCAACGAGCTTTTGAAGAAGAAATTATCCTCTTGATGTGCAGGCCGGTGTCTGACGGCTGAGGTACTCGCGGGTTGCTGCTGGTCTGGTCTGGCAGCAACCCTTTATTTTATGAATGTCGACGAGCGGGAGCACGCGCGTGGCCAAGAAACCTGATCTGGACGATTACCGCGTGCCGTATTTCGACGGCAAGAAGATCAAAACGTTTGATCTCGCTTCCATCGACACAGCGTCGAAGCCGTTCTCCTCCGGCTCGAAAGACGACGACCGTGCGCGTTTGAGCGAGTTGAACGCAGCACTCGACGGATTGCAGGACAAACTCCACACACAGCGCAAGCAACGCGTCCTGCTGATCCTGCAAGGCATGGATACAAGCGGCAAGGACGGCACCATTCGCGGCATTTTCCAGGACGTCGATCCGCTCGGTTTGCGGATCGTGCCGTTCAAGGCGCCTTCCGAAGTCGAGGCCGCGCACGACTTTCTCTGGCGGGTTCATTCCCAGGCGCCGGCCGCGGGCGAGCTGACCGTTTTCAATCGCAGCCAGTACGAAGACGTGCTCGTGCCGCGCGTGCTCGAGCAAATCGATAAAGACGAATGCGAGCGCCGTTACGCGCATATCCGCAACTTCGAAGCGCTCCTCGCCGACAGCGGCACGACGATCGTGAAATGCTTCCTGCATATATCGAAGGACGAGCAGAAGGAGCGTTTGCAGGCGCGTATCGATAATCCGGAAAAGCACTGGAAATTCGATCCGTCCGATCTGGAAGCGCGCAAGCAGTGGGACAACTATCAGCAAGCCTACGCGGACGCCTTGGGCGCGACATCGACCGAGTTTGCGCCGTGGTATGTCATTCCCGCTGATTCGAAACCGCACCGTAACGTCATGGTCGCCGAATTGATCACGCGCACCATGCAGAGTTTGAAACTCGAATATCCGCCGGCGGAGGAATCGCTGAAAGGGATCAAGGTCGAGTAATCAACAACTTATAAGGAAGTTTCATGTTTCGTGTCATCACCGCCAATTTGAACGGTATTCGATCGGCCGCGAGGAAAGGGTTCTTCGACTGGTTCGGTCAACAGGACGCAGACGTTGTATGCGTGCAGGAAATCAAATGCTCGCAGGACGATCTGACGCCGGAGTTTCTGGCGCCGCACGGTTTCCAGGGTTATTTCCAGCATGCCGTGAAGAAGGGTTATTCGGGTGCCGGGCTTTATACAAAGCACAAGCCGGATGAAGTGATCATCGGTTTCGGCAGCGAGGAATTCGATCCTGAAGGGCGTTATGTCGAGGCGCGCTTTGGAGATCTATCGGTTATTTCCGTGTATGTGCCGTCCGGTTCCAGCGGCGAGGAACGGCAGCAGGCGAAGTATCGGTTCATGGCTGAATTCATGCCGCACCTTGAGCAACTCGCGGCGACGCGCGAAGTGATTCTGTGCGGCGACGTGAACATCGTGCACAAGGAAATCGATATCAAGAACTGGAAGAGCAACCAGAAGAATTCCGGTTGCCTGCCGGAAGAGCGCGCATGGCTCACCCAACTGTTCGATGAAAAATCCTACGTCGATGTATTCAGGACGCTCGACCAGCGTCCTGAGCAATATACGTGGTGGAGCAATCGCGGACAGGCCTATGCCAAGAACGTCGGGTGGCGGATCGATTACCAGATCGCTACGAAAGGCGTGGCCGATACAGCGGCGGCGACTTCGGTCTTCCGCGAGATCAAGTTCAGCGATCATGCGCCGCTCATCATCGATTACGACTGGAAGGTTTGAGGAGGGGCCGCCTTTACGATCTGGGTTTCTTGAAGCGCCCCATCCCGGCATAGTTCGGCAATTGGTCGACTGTCAGGCCAAGCGCCTTGGCGTAGAGCGGCATCATGTCGGGCAGGCGCTTCATCAGGTCGTGCACGCGATCGGCGCCAAACGGATGCATCCAGATAAATCCGTTCGGCGTGCGCCTCGTCGCCGAATCAATCTTTTTCCACAAGGTCACGGCGGCGCGCGGATCGTATCCCGCCCGGGATGCAATCTCGCTGCCGATCACATCGGCCTCGGTCTCATCCGCCGGCGTGTATCGCATGGCCAGCAATTGCTCGCCGATGCCTAAGGGCGCCGAAATGATATCGGCGAAACCGAACAGCGGCGGAATCGTGCCCGTGGTCAATTGCGCGGCCTGCTGACGCCCGAGCCGGTCCCGTGCGTGTTCACGCAACGCGTGCGCAATTTCATGGCCGATCATCATGCCGAGCTCGTTGTCGTTGAGCCGCAACCGCTCGATCAAACCGCTATAGATCACAATCTTGCCGCCCGGCAGGCAATACATGCGAATCTCGTTCGATCGCACCACGTTGATCTGCCATTTCCAGTTCTTCGAGCGGTCATTCCATTTCAGCGCAAACGGGATCTCGCGATTCGCGATGTCGCGGGCGCGTTTGACGAGCGGGTTGTCATCGCCGAGAAGATGTTTCGTGCGCTGGGCTTCATGGAGAATTTGTTGATATTCATCGGCGGATTGCTGTTCGAGTGTCGCCGATGGAATCAGGTTGCGGAACAACGCCGCATTGCCAAAGCGAATCTGGCCGCTCGCCGCCGAGTATGGCTGCTGCGAGACTGCATCGGACGCTGCGAAAGACGCGCCGGCCTGAAGCGTCATGGCGCAGGCCGTGACGCGGATTAACGCGTGCACCTTCATCGGACAAGTCTCCAGGGCGCGATTTTCGGCAACAGTAACATGCCGGGAATCGACAACGCCACGCAGACCATGAAGTACTCGAACCAGCCCGTCTGCGCCACGATAAAGCCGCTCGATGCCGACGCCAGCGTGCGCGGCACCGAAGCCAGGCTCGTGAAGAGCGCAAACTGCGTGGCCGTATAGCGCGGATCGGTCGTGCTCGCGATATACGCAACGAACGCCGCCGTGGTCAGGCCGGTCGCGAAAGTCTCGAAGCCGTAAAGCGTGGCCAGCGCGACAGGCGAGGGCCCGATCTTGGCCAGCCACGCAAAGCCGAGCGTGGACACGATCTGCAGCACGCCGAAGATCCACAACCCGCGCCCGATACCGATCTTCACCAGCCACATCCCGCCCACGATTCCACCCGCGATGCTCGCCCAGAAAGCCACGGTCTTGGCGATCACACCAATTTGCGTCTTGTTGAAGCCGATATCGAGGAAGAACGACGTGGACAGGGTGGTCGCCATCGAGTCGCCGAGCTTGTACAGGAAGATGAAGCCGAGGATCAGCAGCGCCGTGCGCCAGCCGTCACGCCCGATGAATTCCTTGAACGGATCGACGATCGCATCGCGCAGATTCTTGGGCGGCGTGCCGTGTATTTCCGGTTCTTTCACCACGAGCGTCAGCACGACGCCCGGCAACATGAACGCCGCCGTGACCATGAACACCGTGGACCACGGCAGATGGTCCGCCAGGATCAGTCCGAGCGAGCCCGGGATCAGCGCGGCGATCTTGTAGGCGTTCACGAAGACCGCGTTGCCGAGGCCCTGTTCGGTATCGGCGAGAAGTTCCCGGCGATACGCATCAATGGCAATGTCCTGGCTCGCCCCGAAAAACGCGACAAGCGCGGTCAGCGCGGCGACGGTCCAGATTTCCTGTTTCGGCGAGATGAACCCGAGCGCTCCGATCGCCACGCCGACCAGCAGTTGCGTGACGATCATCCAGCCGCGCCGCCGGCCCGGATGCCATCCGGGCAGCCGCGGCACGTAGCGGTCCATCAGCGGCGCCCAGATGAACTTCCACGTGTACGGGAACTGGATCAGCGCAAAGAGGCCGATCTCCTTCAGATTCACGCCTTCGGTCCGCAACCACGCCTGGACCAGGTAGATGAGCGTGAAAAGCGGCAACCCCGACGTGAAGCCAAGAAACACGCAAATCAGCATGCGTTTGTTGAGAAACGCACGCCAGCCGGGGCGATCTTCGTGAGCGGTTAGTGCGGGCGCCTCGTTTGGCGAGTTGGACATATGAAATCAGTGTGATGCAGTGGGCGATGCGCCAAGCGGTGAACGGGCGATCAGTTCAGCTACGCTTCACGCGATAGACCGCAAGGCTACCACGCCAGTTCGCGCCCCAGCGGATCGACTGCCCGCCATGCAGCACGGCGCGATCGAGGATCTCGATACCCACTTCCGGCGCCAGCGCCTCGAAGTCCTGGATGGTCAGCACACGCACGTTCGGCGTGTTGTGCCATTGATAAGGCAGGGTCTTCGATACCGGCATGCGCCCCTGCAGCACGGTCAGCCTGTGCCGCCAGTAACCGAAGTTCGGGAACGACACAATGCATTCACGCCCGACGCGCACGGTTTCGCGCAGGATGGCGGCGGTCTGGTGGATGGTTTGAAGGGTCTGCGAAAGGATCGCGAAGTCGAAGCTCCCGTCTTCGAAGAGGCGCAGCCCGTCTTCCAGATTCTGCTGGATGACGTTGACGCCTTTTTGCGCGCAGGCAAGGACGCCGGCGTCATTGATTTCGATGCCGTAGCCGGTGACATCGAGTTCTTCGCCCAGGAGCGAGAGCAGCGACCCGTCGCCGCATCCCAGATCCAGCACCGACGAGTTCGGCTCGACCCAGCGCGCAATGGCCCGAAAGTCCGAGCGCAGGGAAAGTGAATCCAGCGTGATTTGGTTCATGCGCCCACCTCGGCGGCAATGCGTTCGTAATAGGCGCGCATCAGGTTGTGATAGCGGGCGTCGTCGAGCAGGAAGGCGTCGTGGCCATGCGGTGCATCGATTTCGGCGTAGCTCACCGTGCGTTTATGGTCGAGCAGCGCTTTCACGAGTTCCCGCGAACGCGCCGGCGCGAACCGCCAGTCGGTCGAGAAACTCGCAATCAGGTATTTGGCCGTCGTGTGCGCGAGCGATTTGGTCAGGTCGCCATCGAAGGCCTTGGCGGGATCGAAATAGTCGAGCGCCCGTGTGATGAGCAGGTAGGTGTTGGCATCGAAGTATTCGGCGAATTTGTCGCCTTGATACCGGAGGTAGGACTCGACTTCGAATTCGACATCGAAATTGAAGTTGTACGCGTCCAGCGCGCCTTCAGCCCGGCGCAACGCGCGGCCGAATTTCGCGGCCATGTCGTCGTCCGACAGATACGTGATGTGCCCGATCATGCGTGCTACACGCAAGCCCCGGCGCGGCTTCACGTTGTGCGCGTAGTAATCGCCGCCGTGGAAATCGGGATCGGAAAGGATCGCCAAGCGCGCGACTTCATTGAACGCGATGTTCTGCGCGGACAGCTTCGGTGTCGATGCCACCACGATGCAATGCGCCACGCGCGCCGGATACATCATGCTCCAAGCGAGCGCCTGCATGCCGCCGAGACTTCCGCCCATGACGGCCGCGAATGTTTCGATGCCGTACAGGTCCGCTACGCGTGCCTGAGCGTGAACCCAGTCTTCGACGGTGACCACGGGAAAGCTCGCGCCATAGGGCTTGCCGGTGGTGGCGTTGATGCTCATCGGCCCGGTCGAGCCGAAGCACGAACCCAGGTTATTCACGCCAATGACAAAGAACCTGTTCGTGTCGAGTGGTTTGCCGGGACCGACCATGTTGTCCCACCAGCCGACGTTCTTGGGGTCATCGGCATAAACACCGGCCACGTGATGCGATGCGTTGAGCGCGTGACAGACCAGCACGGCGTTGGAGCGTGCGGCGTTGAGCGTGCCGTAGGTTTCGACAACGAGATCGTAATCGCCGAGCAGACTGCCGTTCTGCATGCGCAGCGGCTCGGTGAAATGCAGTGTCCGGGGAGTGACGATACCGATTGATTCCATTCATCCGCCTAGAGAAAACAAGGGCGGCTAAACGGCGTCGGCGATGCGCGGATCAAGACAAGCAGCGCGGCTGACAACCTCTTTAGCCGCATTTATAGTGAACCGGGTCAGGGTTCGCGCGCCCGCAATCGAGTCAGCAAATCGGCGCGATGAAACATGTTGCATGGGGAGGATTATATCGGAAAAAGCCGAAAGAGCCGCTCGGCGCCCCTGATCGCGAGGTTGTCGGGTTGCAATACTAAGAAACGTCCGATTCGGAAAAGGAGTTTCCGGGGATAGGGTTATTGCTCTGCATCCTGGCACGGTCTGCGATGAACGCGCCGTTATCCGCGAGGTTTCGCGCATCTTGCCTTTATTGGGCAATGCAGATCATCCAGGGCCAAAGGATCGACTTTGACAGTACCCTTCGCCGCACGTTTCTGCCGCAAGAACGCAACGCTGCGGTGGCTAATGACCGGAACGCTGGCCGCCATGCTGCTCACCGCCTGTGGCAAGACGGACGAGCCCGTCGCGATCGTGCCCATTCAGGACAGTCAGACGCCCATATTCATGTCGGTTGAAGCGGGTGCACGGACGTATCGGATGGTTTTCGACACGGGTGCGTCGTACACCGTCATCGATTCGCGCACCGCAACACGCGATCTGCGTCCCATGAGCGACGCAGCGTTGTCAGCCTGGACCCGGTTCGGAGAGCCGCTTGGCAAGTCCGTTTCCTTGCTTGAGGGGTCTGCCACAATTCGCTATTACGAGTCGCCTGCGCTCCGTTACGGGCAGTGGGCCGTGGCTTCCCGCGGCATCGCGCCGGCTATCGACTTGCCGTTGCTCACACAATGGTCGATGGATCTGGGTGCGCGTGTGGACGGCGCAGTGGGCGCCGCGACCCTCTCCACGCTCAACTGGGTACTGAATCGCCGCGACCGCAGGCTGGAAGGCTATCGCTTCAGTTCGAAAATGTTCCGCGCTCAGAGCACAGGCATGACATGCGTGCCAATGCTCACGCTTCCCGAAGGGACGCCCGCCATATCGATAGAGATTGATGGCCATCCGGCCGTCATGACAATCGACACAGGATATATAGGCAATACCAGCGGAGGACTCTCGGTCGGCGATATCGCGACACTGCGTTACTTGAGCGCGTTGGCCGGCGAAATGACAATCGACAAACCCGGTGCTGATCGCGACGCAAAGGGGAAGCCGGTCGTTGTGGTCAAGACGAAGTCCGTGTCACTGGCGAGCCTCAGCATGGACGGGCTTGTGTTCCAGCAGACCGGGGTGGCCTCGGCTCGACTCGGCCTCGGCTTTCTTTACAAGTTCGAGAAGATTGCTCTCGACTTCGATCGGCATCGATTCTGCTTTTCCGCGCTGGTGCAAACGGCGCCTGACGCCTTGCCCACGCCTTGATCTGCATTGCACGACGTGAGCTCCCATTCAGCCTGGTCACGTCGTTTTGCTTTGATCGCCGTTGCTGCATCTACCGGCCCAACCGTGACGAGTGCCATGATCGAATCACATTCGCATACGAAATCCATCACCCTCCGGTTTCGTCTGGCCGTGGTCATTGCGGCAGGCGTTTTACTGAGCGCCTGTTCGCCGCAGGACGATGCCGTCGTCATCTTTCCGATTCAAAAAGAGCCAAAGCTGCCGATGCTCGTCAAGGTCGTGGCGGGCGCGTCGACATACCAGTTGGTCTTCGCGACGGGAAACAACGCGACCACCGTCGACGCCGGCATCGCCGCACGCGACCTGACGCCGCTGACAAGCAGGGACCGGGCTGCGTTTGAAAAGAACGGCGAATGGTTTCTTGACCGGACAGGTTTCACCGGTCAGATTGGTTACTACGACGGCGTGTCCATGAGCCGCGAGGACTGGAAAATTCCATCCGACAAGATCATTGCCGCGCTGGATTACGGACCTACTGCCAAGCTACTCGGCGTTCAGGTTGACGGAATGCTGGGCGCGCCGGCTATCGCAACGCTGAACTGGATCTGGGATCGCCAGGCGGGCGATGTCCGTGGGTATCTCTTCGATTCAGTATTCTTCGCCAAAAAGCGCGAAAAGTTGACGTGCGTGCCCATGGAGACGCAGCTTAGCGGCGCGCCCGGCATACAGATCGTGCTCGGTGGTCAGCCGGTCTGGTTCGACCTGGACACGCTTGTGCTCGGGCGCCTGAGCGGTGTCCTGTCGCAGGCAGACGCCATACGTCTGCGGCAAGGCGGAGCCGTTGCGGCTGAGGTGAACTACTCTCCCCCGGGCAATGGCGGATCGCAGGCCAGTCATTCGCTGCTGAAGCTGAAGCCGGGATCGCTGGCGAACATCGCGGCCGAGGGGCTGGCATTCGACGAGGCCATGCCTGGCGACTCGTCCAAGCTGGGCATGGTGTTTCTAAGCAAGTTCGAGAAAGCGGCTTTCGATTTCAGCGATCACCGCTTTTGTTTTCCCGCGACAACGCGCCTTGCGCCGGATAAATTTCCCACGCAGGCCGAAGTCAGGCAGATCGAAAGAGCGCAGTCGGCTCGCTGATTGTTGAAAATAAACCTGTCCCGCGCGGCCAGTTCAACGGCGGCGTGGACCAAAGAGCGTTTGCGACGCGGTGCTGAGCTTTTGAATTGACCGGATCTTCAGGTCCACATAGTGCGGCCGGCCGCGCGCGGCGGAACGCAGGAAGCCGCTGTCGCTCGCATTGCGAACCGCCGGCAAATGCCCGGTGATCCAGACCGTGCGAATTCCCATGCGTTTATAGCGCTTCAGATGACCGCGTGTATCTTCGACAAGAATGGCGTCCGAGAGCCTGACATCCGCACGATGCATGGCGCGCCTCAACATTCCCGCATCGGGCTTCGCACGCCACATGCCTCGCACCTGCATGTCTTCGATTGCAATCACACGCTCGAACAAGCGCGCGATACCGAGTTCCGCCAGCACGGCGTGAGCATAAACGGAAGGCCCGTTGGTCAACACGATCTTGCGACCCGGCAGGCGGTTCAACAGCCGCGCCAACCCGCGTTCGGCGCGCACCATTGAAGACAGGTCGGTGAACGTATGCACGAGGTGCAGAAACTCGGAGGCATCGATCTGATGATGTCGTATCAGGCCCAGCAGCGTGGCGCCGTATCGCTGGGTATAGCCGGTGCGAAGCCGATTGGCTTCGTCGATATCAACGCCCAGCCGGTCAATGATGTATTGCGTCATCCCGCGATTGATCGCCGGAAAAATCTCGTGCGACGCGTGATGCAGCGTGTTGTCCAGATCGAACAACCAGACGGGGGCGCCGCGTTTGCTCACGCGGCGCTTGATGGAGCGTGGCGATTGCGCGCTCAATGCGAGCGGATCATGGTCCCGAACGGCTGTTCGGTCAGGATCTCGAGCAACACGGAATGCTCGATGCGCCCATCGATGATGTGGACCGAACGCACGCCGCTCTTCGCGGCATCCAGCGCCGATGAAATCTTCGGCAGCATGCCGCCGGAGATGGTGCCATCGGCGAAAAGCGCGTCGATCTCGCGTGCGGACAGATCGGTCAGCAGGTTGCCTTCCTTGTCCATCACGCCGGGAATGTTGGTCATCATGACGAGCTTCTCGGCGTTCAGCACGACGGCGAGTTTGCCCGCAACGAGGTCCGCGTTGATGTTGTACGACAGACCGTCTTCGCCGAAGCCGATCGGCGAGATCACCGGAATGAACGCGTCGTCTTGCAGCGCCTTCACCACGGCCGGATTGATGGCTTCGACTTCGCCCACCTGCCCGATATCGATGAATTCGCCCGGATTGTCGCGATCCGGCATTTGCAGCTTGCGTGCGTGGATCAGGCCGCCGTCCTTGCCTGTCAGTCCGACCGCCTGACCGCCGAAGTGATTGATCAGCGTGACGATGTCCTGCTGCACTTCGCCGCCCAGCACCCATTCGACCACTTCCATGGTCTCTTCGTCGGTGACGCGCATGCCCTGGATGAACGTGCCTTGCTTGCCGATTTTCTTGAGCGCCTGATCGATCTGCGGACCGCCACCGTGCACGATCACCGGATTGATGCCGACCAGCTTCAGCAGGATCACGTCGCGCGCGAAGCCCTGTTTCAGGCGCTCCTCGGTCATCGCGTTGCCGCCGTATTTGATCACGATCGTCTTGCCGTGATACTGCTTGATATAGGGCAACGCCTCAGCCAGGATTTCGGCTTTCAGGGTCGGCGCGATCTGCGTAAGGTCGGGAAGCTCGGACATGGCGGCGATGGGGCGAAGAGCAGTTTAAACAGGCGGAATTGTACAGGACTGACGCGCTGCATCAGGCGTTTGGCGTTGTATTCACCATTGCAATTGCGCAACGGAGGCAGACGGGCGCCTGGCCGCTCCAGTGTGGGGCGGGAGCATGAAACCAGGTTGTTCGCGCGAGCTGCCAAACCGCTTTCACTCGATTCTCCTCGATACCATGACCGATACGCGTTCAGGATCCTCTGCATTGCAACATTGTGCACGCTGCGGGGCGGATTTTCGTTGCGGCAGCCAGTCGGGCGATGCCACATGCTGGTGCGCATCGATGCCGGTCTTGCCGGCCGACCGCTTGGAGCCTCGGCTGACGTGTCTTTGTCCCGCGTGCTTGAGCGAGAAAATCGGTCGCATCGTGCAAAAATAAAACGGCGACCCGGTTGCCCGAATCGCCGTTTGCGCGTGGCTGAAACCCGCCAGACGCCTTACGCGGAGGTTTTCTTCGCCATGCGCTTGCGTGGCGCCGCGCCGGTGTGCGTCGCCGCGAGCAATGCCAGATCGCGGGCGACGTCGCTCATGACCGGCTCCCACTGCCCGAAGTTTTGCTGCCGATACAGCTTGGCTGTCGGATACCACGGGCTGTCCGTGCGTTCCAGTTGCCAGACCCAGTGGGGATTGACGTCGAGCAAAATCCAAGTCGGCTTGCCGAGCGCGGCAGCCAGATGCGCCACGCTCGTGCATACGGTGATCACGAGATCCAGTGAATCGATGAACGCAGCGGTGTCGTCGAAGGTTTCGAACTTTCCGGTGCGATCAGCGATTTCGAAACCGCCGTCCCGAGCCGTCGATACCGCGCCCGACGCATCTTTTTGCAGCGAGAAAAACGCGACGTTTTCGATACCCCTGAACGCCTGCGCATACCGGTCGATACCCACGCTGCGGAACATATTGCGCTGATGGTTCTCGCTGCCACTCCATACGAGGCCGACGCGCAGGCGTTTGTCGGCGGCGAACTCAGTGCGCCAATCGGCGGCGAGGTCGGCGTCGGCTGCGAGATAGGCCTTTTTCGACGGAATCGTGTCCTCTTCAATGCCGAAATGCAGTGGCAGGCTCAGCAGCGGGAAATGAAAATCAAACTCGGGCAGCGGGCTGTCGTGTGGCACGCATTCAACGTTCTTTGGCGCCAGGCGCGCCATCAGCGGATATACGGCTTTGAACGCGGCCCAAACAAGATTGCCGCCTTGAGCGTTCACTTTCTTCGTCAGCATGGGGACAAAGCGTGAAAACTGCAGCGCGTCGCCGAAACCCTGTTCGCCCCACAGCAGCAATGTTTTGCCCTTCAACGATTCTCCGTTCCAGCGCGGCACATTGAATTCGGGATATGAATTGCGCAACTCGCTGGACCCGTCCCAACGCGCTTCGAAATTGGCCCAACCGCGCGCATAGTTGCCCTGCACGAGATCGAGAATGGACAAGTTGAACGGAAGTCGCGCCACTTGCGGCGCGATGTCAGCCGCGGCCTTGGCGGCCTCAGTCGCCTCTTCCCAGCGCTGCGCCTCTTTCAACGCAAGGCTGTAGTTGGACAATGCCAGTGCGTTCGCCGGATCGATCTGGACCGCGCGCTTGCCCGCCGCGAGTGCATGCTCAAGCTCCTGGCGGCGCGGATACATCCGCGTCAAATTCGTCCATGCCTCGATATCCGAAGAATTTGCGGCTACGGCTTCTTCAAGAAGCTTCAGCGCATCGGATTCACGGCCGGTGACTTCGTAGGCGACGGCCAGGTTATTGCGCAGGGTCGGGACGGATGCATCGATGGCATGTGCGCGTTCGTAGAACGAGATGGCTTCCGCGTGACGGTTGGCGAGCTGAAGGGCATAACCCAGATGCCAAAGCGCGAGCGCATGTTGCGGATGGGTATTGACGAGTTGCGCGCCAAGCTGGATGGCCTCGGCAAGGCGCTTCTGTTTCAACAACGAGTCGATGAGATCCAGCACGGTTTCCGCGCGCGCGGGTTCGAGCAGCGTTGCAGCATGCAGCCACGTGGAACGCTCCGCCTGGTTGCCATGGGCACCGGCGATTTTGGCGTTCTCAAGATAAGCGGGCAGGACGCGCGAGATAATGGATTCCTGGCCGGCGTCTTGAATGAGTGGCGTTTCGCTCAAAAGCGCGTCGGGACGGGACGATTGGCTGCGATTCATAGATGATTGTGCGGCCGGGCCGCCCTGTACGAGACAACATCCGATGGTGCGGCAAATCATCGATCGCGGCCATTAGACTATTCTGAAATTAAGCGCGACGATTACTGAAATGCATCGAATCACGACCACGGGCCGCGTCAATCTCGGTCACCTTTTCTGGCTTCGCAGCCTTGCGATCATCGGTCAACTGGTGACGATTGCGGTCGTTCAGACTTTCTACGGCGCGCATCTCCCGATGGCAGCAATGCTGACCATCATTTCGCTCGAAGTCATGTTCAACGCAATCACGTGGACCCGTGTCATGCGCGCGCGGCCCGAGACCAATCTCGAATTGTTCGGACAACTTTGGGTCGATCTCGGCGCGTTGTCCGCGCTGCTGTTCCTGAGCGGAGGCGCGACGAATCCTTTCGTCACGTTGTATCTGCCGTCGCTGGCAATCGCGGCCGCGGTGCTACCGTGGAATCTGTCGGTCTGGCTGGCGTTGTTCGCCGTGGCTTGCTATGCGCTGCTCACCGTCAGCTACGTGCCGCTCAATATGGAAGATCCGCTGAACCTGTTCGAGTATTTCCGGATCGGGTTGTGGGTGAACTTCATGGTGAGCGTGGGTTTGATCGGCTGGTTCGTCGCGCGGATGTCGCGGGCGTTGCGAGCGCGCGATTTCGCTCTGGCCGATGCCCAGGAGCGCCTGCTGCGCGACGAAA
>NZ_JBSIPA010001069.1:0-255 GCF_053574605.1 Caballeronia sp. M23-90
TTCGCGCCACGAAACGGTGTTATAGCAAGATGGATCGAGCGCTAGTGCTAGGTCCTTGACAGCGACTGGATCATGTCCCGGTACCCGACGTTGCAGGCTTCGAGTTCGGCCAACCTTGCCGATTGAAGGTACAGCCGGCAGTGGGGCAAGGCCCGGTGGCCACACGCGTGTGCTCGACTGGATGCCCACGGCGTATTGCAGGCCGAGTTCGCCAACGTTGGCACGAAACGCCGCGTCGTTTCCATAACCCGCGTC
>NZ_JBSIPA010001070.1:0-255 GCF_053574605.1 Caballeronia sp. M23-90
GCTCTGGACGGAACTGGTTGCGCGACCAGATGACGTGCCGCGGCGCGCTGTCGGTACACGAGTGAGCGATCGATGTTCATGACCCGGCACGCACGTGCCACGCCGACGTCCGGCACCAGGATGTTCAGTCCGTCCAAGCGGAGTTGCCATCCGTGTCCTCTTCGTTCTGCAGAGCCATTAAGGAGGAAACTTTTTTTTGAACGTCGATGATCAACCGCGCCTGCATAAGCTGTCGCCGCAGACGATCGATCTCGC
>NZ_JBSIPA010001071.1:0-255 GCF_053574605.1 Caballeronia sp. M23-90
CGTGATCGAAGCGACCCAAGGCGAAGAGCGCGCAAAGCTGCTCGAAACGCTGAAGGAAGGCGCTATCGTGGAAGGCGTGGTCAAGAACATCACCGACTACGGCGCATTCGTGGACCTCGGCGGTATCCACGGCCTGCTGCACATCACGGACATCGCATGGCGTCGTGTGCGTCACCCGAGCGAAGTGCTGTCGGTTGGCCAGGAAGTCACCGCGAAGATCCTCAAGTTCGACCAAGAGAAGAACCGCGTCTCGCT
>NZ_JBSIPA010000133.1:0-14358 GCF_053574605.1 Caballeronia sp. M23-90
GGGCGACAACGTGTCGATCACGGTGAAGCTGATCGCTCCGATCGCCATGGAAGAAGGTCTGCGCTTCGCTATCCGTGAAGGCGGTCGTACCGTCGGCGCCGGTGTCGTGGCCAAGGTTCTCGAGTAAGTCGAGCAACGCCAGAAATTGCTCGATAGTCTGTAGTTTTCGGGGTTAGCGAAATTGCTGACCCCAACTAGTTTAGGGGTATAGCTCAACTGGCAGAGCGTCGGTCTCCAAAACCGAAGGTTGGGGGTTCGATTCCCTCTGCCCCTGCCACAATCTTGCGTCTCCGGGCGCTGTTTAAGGTGTTATGGCGAATCCTTCCGTCGAAACTGTAAATACTTCCGGCGACAAGTTGATGTTGACCGCGGGCGTATTGTTGGTCTTGGCCGGGTTCGTAGGTTTCTTCTGGCTCAGTGGCCAGGAGTGGTACGTTCGCGGCGCCGCGCTGGCTGTCGGCTTGATCGCGGGTGTCGCGGTCGGTCTTCTCTCCGCACCGGGAAAAGGTTTTATCGCCTTTGCCAAAGATTCGTACAAAGAAGTCCGCAAGGTGGTGTGGCCGACGCGTAAGGAAGCCACGCAAACCACATTGGTGGTCTTTGCATTTGTGCTTGTCATGGCAATCTTCTTGTGGCTTAGCGATAAGTCGATCGAGTGGGTGATATTCTCGGTAATTCTGGGTTGGAGATGATATGAGCGAAGCACAGGCATCACCAGGCGGAAAACGTTGGTACGTCGTGCACGCCTACTCCGGCATGGAGAAGAGCGTGCAACGTGCGCTTCAAGAGCGTATCGACCGCGCCGGCATGCAGGATCAGTTTGGTCAAATCCTCGTCCCGACCGAAGAAGTCGTGGAAGTGAAGGGCGGTCACAAGTCTGTGACTGAGCGTCGTTTCTTTCCGGGCTATGTGCTCGTCGAGATGGAAATGACGGACGAGACGTGGCACTTGGTAAAGAACACGGCCAAGGTGACAGGTTTCGTTGGCGGGGCGCGTAATCGTCCGAGCCCGATCTCTCCGCGTGAAGTGGAAAAGATCATGTCGCAGATGCAGGAAGGCGTGGAGAAGCCGCGCCCGAAGACCCTGTTCGAAGTAGGCGAGATGGTGCGGGTCAAGGAAGGCCCGTTCACGGACTTCAACGGCAACGTCGAAGAAGTGAACTACGAAAAGTCGCGGGTTCGCGTATCGGTGACGATTTTCGGACGTTCAACGCCGGTAGAGCTTGAGTTTGGTCAGGTAGAAAAGGTTTAACAAGTACCCGTTGTTCGCCGCGCTCGAAGTGTGAACTTCGTAGCGCGGTTCGCGCTTACAGTCCGCATATGACTGTTGAGGAGCGTCAGTAGCCATTTTGGCGAGCGCGCGTTATCACTCACCGAACGCTAACGCGTTCTGCAGAGGTTTTCAACATGGCAAAGAAAATCATCGGCTTTATCAAACTGCAGATTCCTGCAGGTAAAGCCAATCCGTCACCGCCGGTTGGTCCGGCACTGGGCCAGCGCGGCCTGAACATCATGGAGTTCTGCAAGGCGTTCAACGCGCAGACTCAAGCGATGGAGCCGGGTCTGCCCGTGCCGGTGGTCATTACGGCATTCGCGGACAAGAGCTTCACGTTCATCATGAAGACGCCGCCGGCTACCGTTCTGATCAAGAAGGCTGCGGCCATCCAGAAGGGTTCGCCGAAGCCGCACGTCGACAAGGTCGGCAATATCACGCGCGCGCAAGCTGAAGAAATCGCAAAGACCAAGATGCCTGACCTTACGGCAGCAGACCTGGATGCAGCGGTTCGTACGATCGCAGGCAGCGCCCGTTCGATGGGCATCACCGTGGAGGGCGTTTAAATGGCTAAGCTTTCCAAGCGTCTCCAAGCGCTGGCTACCAAGGTAGACCGCATGAAGCTGTACCCGGTCGACGACGCTCTGTCGATTGTAAAAGAGTGCGCAAGCGCCAAGTTCGATGAATCCATCGACGTGGCTGTGCAACTCGGCATCGATGCGAAGAAGTCGGATCAGGTGGTTCGCGGTTCCGTCGTGTTGCCTGCCGGTACCGGCAAGTCGGTTCGCGTTGCTGTGTTTGCGCAAGGCGAAAAGGCTGAGCAAGCTCGTGCGGCTGGTGCAGAAGTGGTCGGCATGGAAGACCTGGCAGAACAGGTCAAGGCCGGTAACCTTAATTTCGACGTCGTGATCGCTTCGCCGGACACGATGCGCGTTGTCGGTACGCTCGGTCAGATCCTCGGCCCGCGCGGCCTGATGCCGAACCCGAAGGTCGGCACGGTAACGGCTGATGTTGCCCAGGCAGTTCGCAACGCCAAGGCTGGTCAGGTTCAGTTCCGCGTTGACAAAGGCGGGATCATCCACGCAACCATCGGCCGTGCATCGTTTGAGCCGGCGTCGTTGCGTCAGAATTTGTCGGCACTGGTGGACGCTCTGCAAAAGGCCAAGCCGGCGACCAGCAAGGGCGTGTATCTGCGCAAGATCGCATTGTCGAGCACCATGGGTGTCGGCGTGCGTGTCGATCACGCAACGCTCTCGCAGTAAAGAATCATGCAGCGGTTCACGTTGATTCGTGAACCGGTGTTAAGGGCTTTGGGCGGTTGCAAGCTGCGGTCTGGCGGGCAACCGGTTGTCAAAGACCGTTGGCGGAAGCGCAGCAATCAGGCGTGACCTTAATGTAAGCCAACGCAGATGGCGAACCCGGAACAGTTTTGGTGTGGTTGAAGTCGGTTGTCGCGTGTCGCGAGATACGCACTAGCCGGTCGAAATACTCCTGACAGGTCGGACGCCGTTGTTGAACGCGATGCGCTAAGTTGGCGCATCGAATCTGGAGGTTTAACCGTGCCACTGAACAAAGAAGACAAGCAGGCAGTTGTCGCTGAAGTCGCCGCGCAAGTCGCGAAGGCTCAGACGATGGTGCTCGCTGAGTATCGTGGAATTGCGGTTGGCGATCTGACCAAGCTGCGCGCAAAGGCTCGCGAGCAACAAGTGTATCTCCGCGTGTTGAAAAACACGTTGGCGCGTCGCGCCGTGGAAGGTACGCCGTTCGCTCCGCTGGCCGAGCAGATGACCGGTCCTCTGATCTACGGCATCTCTGAAGATGCAATTGCTGCTGCCAAGGTCGTTCACGACTTCGGCAAAACCAATGACAAGTTGATCATCAAGGCCGGTTCCTACGAAGGCAACGTGATGGACAAGGCGGCTGTGCAAGCACTCGCCAACATCCCGAGCCGCGAAGAACTGCTCTCCAAGTTGTTGTACGTCATGCAAGCTCCTGTTGCCGGCTTCGCGCGCGCTTTGGCCGCGCTTGCCGAAAAGAAGGGTGGCGGCGCAGAAGCTCCGGCTGAAGCGCAACCGGAAGCTGCTGCTTAACGTACCGCGCTTGGTTGCCTGGTTAGGCTTACAAGATCGCTGGCTGTATCCGAATTCAATTTAGGAGTATTTCAAATGGCAATCGCAAAAGATGACATCCTCGAAGCAGTAAGCTCGATGTCGGTTCTGGAACTGAACGAGCTGGTCAAGGCGTTCGAAGAGAAGTTTGGCGTGTCGGCTGCTGCCGTAGCTGTTGCTGGCCCTGCTGGTGCCGCTGCAGTTGCTGAAGAGCAAACCGAGTTCACGGTGAACCTCGTCGAAATCGGCGCGAACAAGGTGTCGGTGATTAAGGCTGTTCGCGAACTGACGGGTCTTGGCCTGAAGGAAGCGAAGGACCTGGTTGACGGTGCACCGAAGCCTGTTAAGGAATCGGTACCGAAGGCTGCTGCTGAAGAAGCGAAGAAGAAGCTGGAAGAAGCAGGCGCGAAGGCTGAAATCAAGTAAGTTCGGCTGCGCTTTGCTAAGGCTGGCGGTCTATGACCGCCGGCCTTTTTCTGCTTTGTAGGGACTAGGTTTCAAGTCGTTGGTTTCAGTAACTATGACCACGTAGAAGCCAAAGAAAATCATCGGTTGGGAAGGCTTGCCGATTCTTTTCTTTGTCTTCTGAAGCGACTGCAGAAGGCAAGTTTGGTCGGGTAGCGGGAAACATAGGCATCCGCTGCCGTCAGCCAGCGGTTGGTAGCGGCCAACCACCAAGCTTCTAGGCTCGTCGTCCCTCCCCGGGACGTATGGCGAGTCTCAGTCGGTGAACACCGGGTCGTGTCATCGAGGTATCCCGCCTCGGCAACGCCCGTAGTGATTCGGAGATCGTATGCAATATTCCTTCACCGAGAAGAAGCGTATTCGCAAGAGTTTCGCGAAACGCCCCATCGTTCACCAGGTTCCCTTTCTGCTGGCTACCCAGCTTGAATCATTCAGCACCTTTCTGCAAGAGACCACCAGCGCAACACAGCGCAAAGCGGAAGGGTTGCAAGCAGCGTTTTCGTCGGTGTTCCCAATCGTTTCGCACAACGGGTTTGCGCGTCTCGAGTTCGTAAGCTACATGCTCTCGCCGCCGGCATTCAACATCAAGGAATGTCAGCAGCGTGGTTTGACGTACTGCTCCGCCTTGCGCGCCAAGGTGCGCCTGGTGCTGCTCGACAAGGAATCGCCGAGCAAGCCGGTCGTCAAGGAAGTGAAGGAGCAAGAAGTCTACATGGGCGAAATGCCGCTCATGACGCCGACCGGTTCGTTCGTCATCAACGGCACGGAACGCGTGATCGTGTCCCAGTTGCATCGTTCGCCTGGTGTGTTCTTCGAGCACGACAAGGGCAAGACGCACAGCTCGGGCAAGCTGCTGTTCTCGGCTCGTATCATCCCTTACCGTGGTTCGTGGCTCGACTTCGAATTCGACCCGAAGGACGTGCTGTATTTCCGCGTCGACCGCCGCCGGAAAATGCCGGTGACGATCCTGCTGAAGGCTATCGGCCTGACGCCGGAACAGATCCTCGCGAACTTCTTCGTATTCGATAACTTCGCGCTGATGGGCGAAGGCGCGCAAATGGAATTCGTGCCGGAGCGTCTGCGCGGCGAAGTCGCGCGTTTCGACATCCAGGATCGCGAAGGCAACGTCATTGTCCAGAAGGACAAGCGGATCAACGCCAAGCACATTCGCGACCTCGAAGCCGCAAAGACGAAGTTCATCTCGGTGCCGGAAGACTATTTGCTCGGCCGCGTGCTGGCGAAGAACGTCGTGGACGGCGAGACGGGCGAAGTGATCGCGAACGCAAACGACGAAATCACCGAAACCGTTCTCGAAAAGCTGCGCGAGTCGAAGGTCAAGGACATCCAGACGCTCTACACGAACGATCTGGATCAGGGTCCGTATATCTCGTCGACGCTGCGTATCGACGAAACGGCCGACCGCATGGCTGCGCGTATTGCGATTTATCGCATGATGCGCCCGGGCGAACCGCCGACCGAAGAAGCCGTCGAAGCGCTGTTCAACCGGCTGTTCTATAGCGAAGACGCGTACGACCTGTCGAAGGTAGGTCGTATGAAGTTCAATCGCCGCGTGGGCCGTGACGAAATCGTTGGCCCGATGACGCTGCAGGATGAGGACATCCTCGCGACCATCAAGATTTTGGTCGAGCTGCGTAACGGCAAGGGCGAAGTCGATGACATCGATCACCTGGGCAATCGCCGTGTGCGTTGCGTCGGTGAATTGGCTGAGAACCAGTTCCGTGCGGGCCTCGTGCGCGTGGAGCGGGCTGTGAAGGAACGTCTGGGTCAGGCTGAAAGCGAAAACCTGATGCCGCACGACCTGATCAACTCGAAGCCGATCTCGTCCGCCATTCGCGAGTTCTTCGGTTCGTCGCAGTTGTCGCAGTTTATGGACCAGACGAACCCGTTGTCGGAAATTACCCACAAGCGCCGTGTATCGGCTCTTGGACCGGGCGGTTTGACGCGTGAACGCGCAGGCTTTGAAGTTCGCGACGTGCACCCGACTCACTACGGCCGCGTGTGCCCGATCGAAACGCCGGAAGGTCCGAACATCGGCCTGATCAACTCGCTCGCGCTGTACGCGCACTTGAACGAATACGGTTTCCTCGAGACGCCGTATCGGAAAGTGGTGGACGGCAAGGTGACCGATCAGATCGATTACCTCTCGGCGATCGAAGAAGGCCGTTACGTGATCGCTCAGGCGAACGCGTCGCTGGGCGAAGGCGGCACGCTGACCGACGAGCTGGTTTCGTCGCGTGAAGCGGGCGAAACGCTGATGGTCACGCCGGACCGCATCCAGTACATGGACGTGGCGCCGTCGCAGATCGTGTCAGTGGCTGCTTCGCTGATTCCGTTCCTTGAACACGATGACGCGAACCGCGCATTGATGGGCTCGAACATGCAACGGCAGGCGGTTCCTTGCCTGCGTCCTGAAAAGGCCGTGGTTGGTACGGGTATCGAACGTACGGTGGCGGTCGACTCGGGTACGACCGTTCAGGCGTTCCGCGGCGGTCTCGTGGATTACGTCGATGCCGGCCGTATCGTGATTCGCGTGAACGACGACGAAGCAGTTGCCGGCGAAGTCGGTGTCGACATCTACAACCTGATCAAGTACACGCGTTCGAACCAGAACACGAACATCAACCAGCGTCCGATCGTGAAGGTCGGCGACAAGGTTGGCCGTGGCGACGTGGTGGCTGACGGTGCATCGACCGATCTGGGCGAGCTCGCGCTTGGCCAGAACATGCTCGTCGCGTTCATGCCGTGGAACGGCTACAACTTCGAAGATTCGATCCTGATCTCGGAGAAGGTCGTTGCCGAAGACCGTTACACGTCGATCCACATCGAAGAACTGAATGTGGTTGCACGCGACACGAAGCTCGGACCGGAAGAAATCACGCGCGACATCTCGAACCTGGCTGAAGTGCAACTCGGTCGTCTCGATGAGTCGGGCATTGTGTACATCGGCGCTGAAGTCGAAGCGGGCGACGTGCTGGTCGGCAAGGTCACGCCGAAGGGCGAGACCCAACTGACGCCGGAAGAAAAGCTGCTGCGCGCAATCTTCGGTGAGAAGGCGTCGGACGTGAAGGATACGTCGCTGCGCGTGCCGTCTGGCATGAGCGGAACGGTGATCGACGTGCAAGTGTTCACGCGCGAAGGCATCACACGTGACAAGCGTGCACAACAGATCATCGATGACGAACTGAAGCGTTATCGCCTGGACTTGAACGACCAGTTGCGCATTGTGGAAGGCGACGCTTTCTCGCGTCTCGCCCGTATGCTCAACGGCAAGATCGCGAATGGCGGCCCGAAAAAGCTGGCGAAGGGCACGGCGATCGACCTGCCGTACCTGGAAGATCTGGATCACTACCACTGGTTCGACATCCGTCTGGCCGACGAAGAAGCTGCTGCGCAACTGGAAGCCATCAAGGATTCCATCGAACAGAAGCGTCACCAGTTCGACCTGGCGTTCGAAGAGAAGCGCAAGAAGCTGACGCAAGGCGACGAACTGCCGCCGGGCGTGCTGAAAATGGTCAAGGTGTACCTGGCTGTTAAGCGTCGTCTGCAACCGGGCGACAAGATGGCCGGCCGTCACGGTAACAAGGGTGTGGTGTCGAAGATCGTGCCGATCGAAGACATGCCGTACATGGCCGATGGCCGTCCGGCCGACGTCGTGCTGAACCCGCTGGGCGTGCCTTCACGGATGAACGTGGGTCAGATTCTCGAAGTGCATCTGGGCTGGGCCGCGAAGGGTCTGGGATGGCGTATCGGTGAAATGCTGCAGCGTCAGACCAAGATCGAAGAACTGCGTGCGTTCCTGACGAAGATCTACAACGAGTCGGGCCGCCAGGAAGAGCTGGAAAACTTCACCGACGACGAAATCGTCGAATTGGCGAAGAACCTGCGCGAAGGCGTTCCTTTTGCAACGCCGGTGTTCGACGGCGCGACGGAAGGCGAAATGGAACGTGCGCTGGATCTGGCGTTCCCGGACGACATCGCGAAGCAGCTCGGCATGACGAAGTCGAAGAATCAGGTGCAGTTGAGCGACGGCCGCACGGGTGAACCGTTCGAACGGACGGTCACGGTGGGCTACATGCACTACCTGAAACTGCATCACCTGGTCGACGACAAGATGCACGCCCGTTCGACCGGACCGTACTCGCTCGTCACGCAGCAGCCGCTGGGTGGTAAGGCGCAGTTCGGCGGCCAGCGTTTCGGTGAGATGGAAGTGTGGGCGCTCGAAGCATATGGCGCTTCGTACGTGCTGCAAGAAATGCTGACTGTCAAGTCGGATGACGTGGCGGGTCGTACCAAGGTGTATGAGAACCTGGTCAAGGGTGACCACGTGATCGATGCCGGCATGCCTGAGTCGTTCAATGTGTTGGTGAAGGAAATCCGGTCGCTCGGTATCGACATCGACCTGGACCGGAACTAATCGGACTACTGGAGAGACGCAATGAAAGCTCTGCTCGATCTATTCAAGCAAGTCCAACAACCTGAAGTATTCGACGCGATCAAGATCGGTCTGGCCTCGCCGGACAAGATTCGCTCGTGGTCCTTCGGCGAAGTGAAGAAGCCTGAAACCATCAACTACCGGACCTTCAAGCCGGAACGCGATGGTCTGTTCTGCGCCAAGATCTTTGGCCCGATCAAGGACTACGAGTGCCTGTGCGGCAAGTACAAGCGCCTGAAGCACCGTGGCGTGATCTGCGAAAAGTGCGGCGTCGAAGTGACGCTCGCCAAGGTGCGTCGCGAACGGATGGGCCACATTGAACTGGCCTCGCCGGTTGCGCACATCTGGTTCTTGAAGTCGTTGCCGTCGCGTCTGGGCATGGTGCTCGACATGACGCTGCGCGACATCGAACGCGTGCTGTATTTCGAAGCGTACGTGGTGATCGAACCGGGCATGACGCCGCTGAAAGCGCGGCAGATCATGACGGAAGAGGATTACTACAACAAGGTTGAAGAATACGGCGACGAATTCCGTGCCGAGATGGGCGCGGAAGGCGTGCGTGAACTGCTGCGCGCAATCAACATCGACGAACAGGTCGAAGTGCTGCGCACCGAACTCAAGAACACGGGTTCGGAAGCGAAGATCAAGAAGTACGCGAAGCGCCTGAAAGTGCTCGAGGCATTCCAGCGTTCGGGCATCAAGCCGGACTGGATGGTGCTGGAAGTGCTGCCGGTGCTGCCGCCGGAACTGCGTCCGCTCGTGCCGCTCGACGGTGGCCGTTTCGCTACGTCGGACCTGAACGACTTGTATCGCCGCGTGATCAACCGTAACAACCGGTTGAAACGTCTGCTCGAATTGAAGGCGCCTGAGATCATCGTCCGCAACGAAAAGCGGATGCTGCAGGAAGCCGTCGATTCGCTGCTCGACAATGGTCGTCGCGGTAAGGCAATGACCGGCGCGAACAAGCGTCCGCTGAAGTCGCTCGCTGACATGATCAAGGGTAAGGGCGGTCGTTTCCGTCAGAACTTGCTCGGTAAGCGCGTTGACTATTCGGGCCGTTCGGTGATCGTGGTGGGTCCGACGCTCAAGCTGCATCAGTGCGGATTGCCGAAGCTGATGGCGCTTGAACTGTTCAAGCCTTTCATCTTCAACAAGCTGGAAGTGATGGGTGTTGCTACCACCATCAAGGCCGCGAAGAAGGAAGTCGAGAACCAGACAGCCGTGGTGTGGGACATTCTCGAAGAAGTCATTCGTGAACATCCGGTCATGCTGAACCGTGCGCCTACGCTTCACCGTCTCGGCATTCAGGCTTTCGAGCCGGTGCTGATCGAAGGTAAGGCTATCCAGTTGCATCCGCTCGTGTGCGCGGCGTTCAACGCCGACTTCGACGGTGACCAGATGGCCGTTCACGTGCCGCTGTCTCTGGAAGCGCAGATGGAAGCGCGCACGCTGATGCTGGCGTCGAACAACGTCCTGTTCCCGGCCAACGGCGATCCGTCGATCGTACCGTCGCAGGATATCGTGCTGGGTCTTTACTACGCATCGCGTGAAGCGGTGAATGGCAAGGGCGAAGGCATGACGTTTACCGGCGTGTCGGAAGCGATTCGCGCGTACGAAAACAAGGAAGTCGAGCTGGCGTCGCGGGTGAATGTCCGGATTACGGAAAACATTCACAACCCGGACCAAAGCGAAGGCGCACCGAAGTTCGTGCCGAAGATCACGCTGTACGCAACCACCGTTGGCCGTTCCATCCTGTCGGAGATCCTGCCGCCAGGACTGCCGTTCTCGGTGCTGAACCGTCCGCTGAAGAAGAAGGAAATTTCGCGCCTGATCAACACGGCATTCCGCAAGTGCGGTCTGCGCGAAACGGTGATCTTCGCCGACCAGTTGATGCAGATGGGTTTCCGTCTGGCTACGCGCGCCGGTATTTCGATTTGCGTCGACGACATGCTCGTGCCGCCGCAAAAAGAACAGATCGTCGGCGATGCAGCCAAGAAGGTGAAGGAATACGACCGTCAGTACATGTCGGGTCTCGTCACCTCGCAAGAGCGCTACAACAACGTCGTCGACATCTGGTCGGCAACGTCGGAAGCGGTCGGCAAGGCGATGATGGAGCAGTTGGCTACGGAACCCGTGGTCGACCGCGACGGTAATCAAACGAAGCAGGAATCGTTCAACTCGATCTACATGATGGCCGATTCGGGCGCGCGTGGATCGGCAGTTCAGATTCGTCAGCTGGCTGGTATGCGTGGCCTGATGGCGAAGCCGGACGGCTCGATCATCGAGACGCCTATCACGGCGAACTTCCGTGAAGGCCTGAACGTGTTGCAGTACTTCATCTCGACGCACGGTGCACGTAAAGGCCTGGCCGATACGGCGTTGAAGACGGCGAACTCGGGTTACCTGACGCGTCGTCTCGTTGACGTGACGCAGGATCTGGTCGTGGTCGAAGACGATTGCGGCACGACGAACGGCGTGGCCATGAAGGCGCTGGTTGAAGGTGGTGAAGTCGTCGAAGCCTTGCGTGACCGGATTCTGGGTCGCGTGGCGGTGGCTGACGTCGTCAACCCGGAAACGCAGGAAACGCTGTTTGAATCGGGTTCGTTGCTGGACGAAGATGCGGTCGACGAAATCGAACGCCTGGGTATCGACGAAGTGCGCGTGCGCACACCGTTGACCTGCGAAACGCGTTACGGCCTGTGCGCTTCGTGCTACGGCCGCGACCTGGGTCGTGGCTCGCGCGTGAACGTCGGCGAAGCGGTTGGTGTGATCGCTGCGCAGTCGATCGGCGAACCGGGCACGCAGTTGACCATGCGTACGTTCCACATCGGTGGCGCGGCGTCGCGTGCGGCGATCGCTTCGTCGGTGGAAGCCAAGTCGAACGGTACGGTGCGTTTCACGGCAACAATGCGTTACGTCACGAATGCGAAGGGCGAGCAGATCGTCATCTCGCGTTCGGGCGAGGCGATCATTGCCGACGACCTCGGTCGTGAGCGTGAACGTCACAAAATCCCGTACGGCGCAACGCTGCTGCAACTCGACGGCGTCCAGATCAAGGCCGGTGCACAACTGGCTCAATGGGATCCGTTGACCCGTCCGATCATCACCGAGTGGGGCGGTACGGTGAAGTTCGAAAACGTCGAAGAAGGCGTGACGGTAGCCAAGCAGATCGACGATGTGACGGGGCTTTCAACGCTCGTCGTGATCGACGTGAAGCGTCGTGGTTCGCAGGCGTCTAAGAGTGTTCGTCCGCAAGTGAAGCTGCTCGATGCACAAGGCGAAGAAGTCAAGATCCCGAACACCGAGCATTCGGTGCAGATCGGCTTCCAGGTTGGCGCACTGATCACCGTGAAGGATGGTCAGCAAGTGCAGGTCGGTGAAGTGCTGGCACGTATCCCGGTTGAAGCGCAGAAGACGCGTGACATTACCGGTGGTCTGCCGCGCGTGGCCGAGTTGTTCGAAGCGCGCTCGCCGAAGGACGCCGGCATTCTGGCGGAAGTCACGGGTACGACGTCGTTCGGTAAGGACACGAAGGGCAAGCAGCGTCTCGTCATTACCGACGTGGAAGGGGAACAGCATGAGTTCCTGATCACGAAGGAAAAGCAGGTGCTGGTGCATGATGGTCAGGTCGTCAACAAGGGCGAAATGATCGTCGACGGCCCGGCGGATCCGCACGACATCTTGCGTTTGCAGGGTATCGAGGCGCTGGCGCGTTACATCGTGGACGAAGTGCAGGACGTGTACCGTCTGCAGGGCGTGAAGATCAACGACAAGCACATTGAAGTGATCGTGCGTCAGATGTTGCGTCGTGTGCAGATCGTCGACAACGGCGATACGCGTTTCATCATGGGCGAACAAGTCGAGCGTTCGGACATGCTGGACGAGAACGACCGGATGGCCGCGGAAGGCAAGATCCCCGCGACCTACGAGAACGTGCTGCTGGGTATTACGAAGGCATCGCTCTCGACCGATTCGTTCATCTCGGCCGCTTCCTTCCAGGAAACGACGCGCGTGCTGACCGAAGCCGCAATCATGGGCAAGCGCGACGATCTGCGCGGTCTGAAGGAAAACGTGATCGTCGGCCGTCTGATTCCGGCCGGTACGGGTCTCGCGTTCCACAAGGCACGCAAGAGCCGCGAGCTGTCGGATCGTCAACGTTTCGACCAGATCGCAGCGGAAGAATCGTTCGAGTTCGGTACGCCCGAAGCAGCACCGGTCGTACCTGCTGAACAGCAGCATCCGGCGGAATAAGTTCTGGAGGTCGGCCCGCAACAGGCCTGATTTTCAACGACTGATCTGCTAGCACAAGAAGCCGCCCGGTTTTTACCGGGCGGCTTTTTTTTGCTCTATCGAATGGCTAACGTTGAGCCGATGCCCGTTTAAGCACGCTCTGCGTTGGTAAAATCGGGTTACTCACGCTTCCGACGCATTCCGTCTTCCCAATGTCCCGTTCGCTCGAAATTCTCAAGGAAGTATTTGGCTATCCCGCATTCCGGGGGCAGCAAGGCGATATCGTCGAGCATGTGGCTGCCGGCGGGGATTCGCTCGTGCTCATGCCAACCGGCGGCGGGAAGTCGTTGTGTTACCAGATACCCGCTTTGTTGAGGCGCGAGGCGGGATTCGGCGCGGGGATTGTCGTGTCACCGCTGATCGCGTTGATGCAGGATCAGGTTGCCGCTCTCAGCGAAGTCGGCGTGCGCGCTGCTTGCCTGAACTCCACGCTGACCGGCGCTGAAGCCGCGGCTACTGAGCGCGCCCTGCGTAACGGCGAGATCGACCTGCTATACGTCGCGCCGGAACGTTTGATGACGCCACGTTTTCTCGAATTGATCGAGAGCGTGCGCATCGGTTTGTTTGCCATCGACGAAGCGCATTGCGTGTCGCAATGGGGCCACGATTTTCGCCCTGAATACATTCAGTTGTCGGTGCTGCACGAGCGCTTTCCATCGGTGCCCCGGATTGCACTGACGGCCACTGCCGACGCCATTACGCGCGATGAAATCGTGCATCGACTCGCTCTGGATGACGCAAGGATTTTCGTCTCGAGCTTCGACCGGCCGAACATCCGATACCGCATCGTGGAGAAGGACAACGCGCGTGCGCAGCTGCTCGATTTCATCCGCGCGGAGCACACCAATCCCGACAAAACCACGGACGCCGGCGTGATCTACTGTCTGTCGCGGCGAAAGGTGGAAGAAACCGCGGACTGGCTGAAAAGCCAGGGCGTACGAGCGCTGCCTTACCACGCGGGCATGGAGTACGAAACACGTCAGCGACACCAGGAAATGTTCAAGCGCGAAGAGGGCATCGTGATGTGCGCGACGATTGCTTTCGGCATGGGTATCGACAAACCTGATGTGCGTTTCGTCGCGCATCTGGATTTGCCAAAGAGCGTGGAGGGCTATTACCAGGAAACCGGCCGTGCGGGCCGCGACGGCATGCCGGCGAATGCGTGGATGGCCTACGGTCTTGGCGATGTTGTCCAGCAGCGCAAGATGATCGACGAATCAGACGCCGACGATACCCACAAGCGCGTGCAGGGCGGCAAGCTCGACGCGCTGCTAGGACTGTGCGAAGCGGCGTCATGCCGGCGCGTGCGCTTGCTCGGCTATTTCGGCGAAGCCAGCCAGCCTTGCGGAAACTGCGATACGTGCCTCGAGCCGCCCGAATCGTGGAACGCGACACGCGAGGCGCAGATGGCGCTGTCCTGTGTGTATCGGGCGTACAAGGCCAGTGGGTTTCACTTTGGCGCAGGACATCTGATCGATATTCTGCGTGGCAGCCGTTCGGAGAAGTTGCTCCAGCGCGGTCACGAAAAACTTTCTACGTTCGGACTCGGCGCCGCGCTATCAGAACAGGAATGGCGCGCTGTTTTTCGTCAGTTGGTCGCGTTTGGCTACCTCGCCGTAGACCACGATGGTTTCGGCGCCCTCGTCCTCACCGAGGCGAGTAAAGCCGTGTTGAAGGGCGAGCAGGACGTTACGCTGCGCAAATATGTAAAGCCGACGCGCACCCGCCAGTCTTCCAGCCGGACGGGCGAGCGCGCCGATCCGACCGCCA
>NZ_JBSIPA010001072.1:0-254 GCF_053574605.1 Caballeronia sp. M23-90
CTGAGGAGCGATTGCCTTCGCCTTTGATGAAGTCGCCCTCCCAGTGCCCGGGCATCACGCGATCCTCGACTTCAGGTGGGCGCACGTGAATGCTGACCATATTGGGAATTTGCCAGCGGCGATCATTCCCCGCGTGCGCGACATACGGGCGCGGTGAGCACGACGCAAACAAGCAATGAGTTGGCGCCGTAGTTCTCCGCCTGGGTGAGCGTAGATGGTCGTGTAAATCGTTTCGTGCGAGACCTGCAAAGTTG
>NZ_JBSIPA010001073.1:0-254 GCF_053574605.1 Caballeronia sp. M23-90
AAGGTCGATTCGGTCGCGGTGAAGTGCAACGTCATCAGTTGGCTTGTGGCATCGTCAATAAACACCAGCAGCGTGCACGCTGGCGCCCGGTCTTCAAACCACCGGTGATCGCTACCATCGATCTGGAGTATGCGATCCATCAACGACGCCCCTCTGAAGGTGCACGCCGTTGGAGTGTAGCCGGTGTAGGGGGACGCGCGATCAGGGAATGTCGACCGGCATCTTCCAAGGAAGCAGCGCGTCGTATTCATCGA
>NZ_JBSIPA010001074.1:0-253 GCF_053574605.1 Caballeronia sp. M23-90
CGGTCGCACCGGACCTGCTGCAACGAGACTTCTCTCCCGCGCGTCCCGACCAGGTCTGGACTACGGACATCACGTACATCTGGACGGACGAGGGTTGGCTGTTTCTGACCGTCATTCTCGACCTGTTCAGCCGTCAGGTGGTGGGCTGGTCGATGCAGCCGCACATGCGCACGGAGCTGGTGTCTGATGCGCTGCGTATGGCGTGGTTTCGCCGCCGTCCGCAAGCGGGCCTGATCCTCCACAGTGACCGTGG
>NZ_JBSIPA010001075.1:0-253 GCF_053574605.1 Caballeronia sp. M23-90
GGTCGTTGCCGAGCGAAAAGGGACGCTAACGAAGGTAGGCGAGACGCAAAAGCCGCAGAGCGAGTTGGAGGCGGAATTGGCGCGGGTCAAGCGCGAGCTGGCGACGGTCACGATGGAGCGCGATATTTCATATGGCCTTTTTTTGCAAGCAGGACGAGCACCATCCTCGCTGCCGCGATCTCGATCGTCAACGTATCCAACCTGATTGGTAACGCGGCAGACGGGCTGTTTATCGACGATGGATCAAGCTCAT
>NZ_JBSIPA010001076.1:0-253 GCF_053574605.1 Caballeronia sp. M23-90
TTTTATAACCGGCAGCGCACACAGGAGCGTCTGGACTATCTGTCGCCGGCCGCTTTCACGCAGCGATTCCATTTGAGTAAAACCGCTGCTTAACCCGTTGGCGTCCACGGATTCCGACCGACCTCAGCTTGACCTTCACGCTTTGGCATCGATCAAGTAGCGCTTGCAGCCGTCGTGGAGCAAGATTGCTTAATCCTTCCATCAGCATGTCTGTCTGATGAAAACTTTCGTGGCCAGGCAGTTCATCGAGAAG
>NZ_JBSIPA010000134.1:0-14266 GCF_053574605.1 Caballeronia sp. M23-90
TTGCTGCCGAACCACGCGCCGCTCGTGATCGCGGAGCAGTTCGGCAGCATGACGCCGCCGGAGCCGACGCGAATCGTGCTGGTGCCTGCGGCAACGTGTCCGATCACAACCGATGTCGCGGCGCTCGCGATGCCCGTCATGTTGTGATGTTCGGCCAGCCAGAAGCGCAGGTAGCCGAGTTTTTCGGCGTGCTGGGCGAGCTCGCGTGAATGTTGAAACGCATCGGCGGCGGTCGATCCGACGGGGATCGGTGAGAGGTCGAGAACTGAAAAGGGGATCATTGCGGCTTCCGTGACTTCGAGCGGGCGGCTGTGCGTGCGGCGGACGAAAACACACCGTGAACGCGCACCGCGAACGCGTGGCTAAATGCCGATTGTGCCGAAAGTCTTGAAAGTCTGCCGTGACCGCCCTCAGGCGAGGCGAGGGTAGCCGCGCCTCGCGGCGTCGGATTCGAGATCGATGATCGCCGAATAATCGCTCAACAGGCGCTGCGCGAAGCCAGCGAGCTTGAGGCGCGTTGCCAGCGGTGCATCCTGGGTGAGGGCGCGGGAAAGAGTGGTTCGAAGCGCATCGATTCCATCCGCCGGAACCCTCTTCGACGCAATCAGCGGCAAGCCCGGCGACGAGGCCGTCACGCCAATCTCGATGACGCCATCGGCGAGTGCTGGAAGATGTTCGCGCACGAAGGCGAAGGTCACGCAGTCGATGGCGGCAATGTCGGCACGATCGTCGGCAAGCGCTTTGAGCGACGCCAGATGCCCTCCGGTTTCGACCAGCGACGAGAAGAACGCACGGCCATTCGCGAATGGCGCAACGGCGTGGCGCAGCAGGTTCATGCCGCTGTTCGAGTCGTCGCTGTTGTAGGCGGCGCGCAGGCCTCGACTGGATTCGAGCGATGTCACGCTCGCCGCCTTGCGCGCGACCAGCACGCTTCGATAATCCCCGTTCGCGCAGCCATCGATGGAAAAAATCGGGGTCGCGACTAGCTGCACGCGGCCGTCAAGCGCGTGCATCAGCGGATAACCGCAGGTCTGGGTAAGGAGCACGTCGTCGCGCAGCCAGAATTCGGTCAGCGATGTGTCGGGATCGACCAGCTCCAGCGTATCGCCGCGAGCGTCGAGCCACGGCCGCAGTTGACTGCGCACGTGTTCCAGCAACACGCGCCAGTCGCCGGCGAGCGTTGGTGTGACGTTGTACATCGGTAAAGCCGCAAGCCATTTCATGCAGGTTCGTTGTCCCTTATACGGCTTGCGCGACTCCGGACTTTGCGTCCTTGGCAGCTTCGAGTTCGGCGAGCGCGATCTGATCGGCGCGGGCGTGCAGCGGATGCAGCGCCGGCGCCACCGGTTTTACGCCGTACCGGACCATCCATTCCTGATAACCCCGCACGATAAAGCCGCCGTTTCGCTGCAAGTAAGCATCGCGTTCGTCATGATAGATCGCCGATAACGCGAACCACGGCGCGCCCGGCAGATCATGATGGACCGAGTGGAAGTTGTTGTTCAGGAACAGCAGCCGCCAGAACCACGATGCTTCGTTGATGACGGTGCGTTCACTGATTTTATCGGCTGCGCGGTGTTCCTGGAATGAGCGGATTGCGCTCAGGGCCAGCGCCGGGTATCCCACGCCGAAAACGAAAACGAGAGGACTGATGCCGCAATAACGATCGAGCCACGTGACAAGCAGACCGAGCAGCACGAGATGGAGCGCCCATGCGCCAGCCATCCGGGCGTTGCCACGCGCAATTGCGACCATTGCCGAACCGAGCGTCGATGCAATCGAAAACCAGGGCGCGAGCACAATGCGTCCAATGAACGTGTTGCGAAACGTGAGCAGGCCACGCACGACGAACCCCGCGCCGCGCCAGCGTTCCGCCGATACAAAATAGGTTTCCGGATCCAGATCGGGATCTGTGAGATGAACGTCGTCGTGATGGCGCAGATGCGACTCGCGATACACCGCGTACGGAAACCACACCGCGAGCGGCGCAATGCCGAACAACGCGTTGAGCAACGGAAAGCGGGTCGGATGGCCGTGCAGCAATTCGTGCTGCAACGAAAGATAAAGGCAGGAAAGCACCGCAAGGATCCCGACGGCGAGCGGCACGCCAAGGGCGCGTGCATTGAGCGCCGTGCCAAACCATCCGCCATACAGGGCCACGATCAGGAGCCAGGTGGGCCATTCGCTGCGCCAGCGCCACGAAGCGCGAAGCTGATGGATGGTGCGGCGTTGGGCGTCGTCGATGTAAATACTCATGGGAATTCGGTGACGGATCGAGCCACGATCTTAGCGTCGCGTCGCCGCCGGCCAAACCAAGCGATTCCGCTAAGCTTGTTCCCATGCGATGAATCTGTTTATCACGCTGTTGACGCACTCCACATTTCAGACGGTGTAAGGATTTAGTAGGCATCTTTCCTGCTCGTGCAATGCAACCCCAACCATGGTCGGGGTGGCTCGTTCGTCCGGACTTGGCCAAGACAAGACAGCGCGACGTCGGCCATGGCCCGGCGACCGCTGCAGGGAGCGCGCGATGCCGCAAAAGCAGGAAGCAGAACAAAAGAATCAGGAAGCAGGGTCGAACTCTCCCCATCTCGACAGCGACGAAAAGGAACAGGCCGCCGAACATTCGTCCCCGCACGCGCTCGTGATCCACGAGATCGTTCGTGAGGAAGGCGAGAATTCGATGGACCGTACCTTCTTCGCGCTGGCGTGGTCGGCGCTTGCGGCGGGGTTATCGATAGGATTTTCGTTTCTCACGCAGGCCACGCTTTTAAGCGCGTTACCCGATGAACCCTGGCGCGATCTGGTGGCATCGTTTGGATACACGATCGGATTCGTGATCGTGATTCTCGGACGCCAGCAATTGTTCACCGAAAGCACCCTGAGCGCCGTATTGCCCGTGCTCACGCGCCGCGATCTGAAGACCTTGTTGAAGACGTTCCGGCTATGGGCGATCGTGCTGTCGTTCAACCTGATCGGGACGATCATCTTCGCCGCGATCCTGCAGATCCACGGTGTGTTCTCTGACGATGTCGTCGGGTCGCTCGGCAAGCTTGCGCAGTTACCGATCTCCGGCAGCTTCGGCGTGACCGTAGTCCGCGCGATCTTCGCAGGATGGCTGATCGCGCTGATGGTATGGCTGCTGCCGAGCGCGCGCTCCGCCCGTTTCCTGACAATCCTGCTGATCACCTACACGGTCGCCGTGAGCAAGCTGTCGCATGTGATCGCCGGGTCCGTGGAAACGTCGTACGCGGTCATGACGGGCGCCGCGACCATTCGCGATTACCTGCTCGTATTCCTGTTGCCGACGTTCATCGGCAATATGATCGGCGGGATCTCGCTCGTGGCGATCGTCAATCACGCGGCGATTGCGCCCGAGATCGACTGATGCTTCTGCCTGCTTGCGAGCGGCACGCCTCCAGGGCACGCTGTTCGCAAGCAACAACATATGACCAACGAAAGCGCACTCATTGCGCGCAATGGCGAAAGCGTCGTGATTACGCCGCTTTCGCCCAAAGCCTGTTGGTCGATCTCTTGCCCCCGGATACCGGACCGCCGGGCGGCTGTGAAAACGAATCGAGAACCTTGCGCAATGCATCGATACGTTGCCGCTGAGCCGGCACGAGCACGTGTTCACCGCCTACCGCAGCAAGCCGTTCACGCCAGTAGTCCACGTTCATCGCGCCTGTCGGCTTCTGGCTCATTGCGCGCAACTGGCCGATTGCGCGTTCAATGTGCTGGAGTTCCGCGTCCGCATGCGACGATGTTTTCAAGCCCCCTGATGTTGCACCCTGTTTGTTTTTCATCTGCGCCACCGTTTTTGCCGGCGTACTGCCGCGAGCGCTGCCACCTGTTTCGATGACAAGGCCCGTCGTGCGTCGTCCGGCTTTTTTTCCCCTTCGCCTGCGCGCTTATCTGCGCGTCGGGCGGCCCCGGTTTGATGCGACCGTCGATGCATACTCGCCCGGTGTGGCGGCCATGCACTGTCTGGAATCGCACATTGGGCGCGCTGGTGGGTGCGCAGGGGAACACGGGAATTTTACGGATGAAATACGCAAACGTTTTCGCGGTAAAGGGTATCCGTGATGCGACGCTTGCGTAGTAAGGATTACCCGGTGCTTGGGTCGCGCGGCTTGCCGCTGCGTTTGATCTGCTCGTCCATCGCAAGGTCGAGCTTGCTCACGCGTCGTGGTTTTTCCGGCTTGAGCGCGTTCACGAACGCGACAAAATCGTCGAGCGGCAGGGGTGAGGACAGTTTTTGCTCGCCGGCGAGCGCGCGGTCGACGAGATAGAAAAGGCCGCCGCTCAGGCTGATCGCGGCGTACTGAGGATTGCCCGAGCGTGTCTTGAGCCGTTCAACGGCGTTAATGGCTTTAGTGGACCGCACGATCGGCTCGTCTGACTAGCTGTCCGGCTTTGAAAGGCGAACTCATCAGGAACCGTTGGTTCCGGGAGCGCATTTCTTGCTCGCGCCTTCGAGCCACAAGTTTGACACGTGCCGTTCGCCCGGATAAAACCGGTACGAAGTCTCGCCGTTGTCGAAGCGAACCTTGATCACATTGGAATCGCCGAATTCGAGCATCGTGCCTTGCGGAATCGGTGTTTTCTTGAACTTCGCATCGTGCTTTTGCGCCTCGTCCGTCAGGCACTGGACGATGCTCGTGACCGATGCGTTCGTGGCGGTTTCGACTTCGGGTTGTCCGGCGTCGGCATTATGAAACTGGCCGCAGGCCTGGAGCAAGAACAAGGGAAGCGCGAGAGCGCAGGCAATCTTTTTCATGGTGTCCTTCAAAAATTCGGCCACAGCAACGTTGGGTCTGTCATGCCGATTACATCACAGCGGCCTTACGATTTACGTAAAAGCGCATCAGGCGTCGGGCGGCACGCCCAGAAGCTGCATGGTTCCACCGACAACGCCTGAAAACACCGGCCCTGCCACGGTCCCGCCGTAATACGAGCCTGCCGACGGTTCATCGATCATCACCGCGACAATCACTTGCGGGTCGCTCATGGGCGCCATTCCGACAAACGACGCACGATACTTGTTCGCAGCATAGGTTCGCCCGACCTGTTTGCGCGCCGTACCGGTCTTGCCGCCCACCCGATAACCCTCTACCGCTGCCGCACGTCCCGTGCCACGGGGCCCCATCGCGAGTTCGAGCATGTTGCGCACGGCCGCGGCCGTCGTGGCCTTGGTGACCTGAACCGGTTCCGGTGCCGCTTTGCCGCGTACGAGCGTCGACTGGCGGAATTCACCGGTGCCAGCATAAGCCGTATAAACCTGCGCGATCTGCAACAGCGACAAGGACAGGCCATAGCCGTAAGCCATGGTCGCCTGCTCGATAGGCCTCCAGCGCTGGTACGCGCGCAAGCGCCCCGTCGCCGCACCGGGGAACGTCAGCTCCGGCGCCTGCCCTATGCCATATTCGCGGTACTTGTCCCAAACCGTCTGCGCAGGCAGCTTGAGCGAGAGCTTCGTCAACGCAATATTGCTCGACATCTGCACGGCCTCCGACACCGTAATGACGCCGTGATTCGATGTATCGTGGATCGTGTTCGGACCGAGCTTGAAGGTGCCCGGCGAGGTATCGATACGGGTATCGGGGCGCACCTGTCCCATATCAATGGCAAGCGCCGCGACCAGCGGCTTGATGGTCGAGCCGGGCTCGAACGTGTCGGTGAGCGCCCGGTTGCGCAACTGCTCGCCGGTCAGGCGCGAGCGATCGTTCGGGTCGAAGGTCGGATAGTTGGCGAGCGCGAGGATCTCGCCGTTCTTGGCATCCAGCACGACCACGCTGCCCGCGCGTGCCTTGTGCTTTTTGATCGCCGCTGCCAGTTGCGTATGCGCGAGCTGCTGGATGCGCCGGTCGATGGTCAGGTGGATGGTCTCGCCGTTCTCGGGTAATTCGGCTTCGCCAATCTCCGACACAACACGCCCCAGCCGGTCGCGGATCACTTCGCGCTGACCGTGTTCCCCGGTGAGGCGATCGTTCGCGGCGAGCTCGACGCCTTCCTGGCCGTGGTCCTCGTTATCGGTGAAACCGACGATATGCGCCGCCGACTCTCCCTCAGGATAAAAGCGCTTGGTATCTGCGACGAGCGTGACACCCGCCAGCCCCGTTTCCGCAATGCGCGTCGCCTGGTCGGCATCGACCTGACGTTTTAGCAGGACGAACGAACGCTCCGTTCCGAGCCGGCGGGCGAGTTCCTTTTCGGGCATGTCGAGCAGCCGCGCGACATGCGGCCGGGTTTCGGCACTGAAGCGCGACGGCGTCGCCCAGATGGAATAGGTTGCGAGGCTCACGGCGAGCATCGCGCCGTTACGGTCGACAATTCGCCCGCGCGTGGCGGCGAGTTCGAGTGTGCGCTGATACCGCTTTTGTCCCTCGCCGATGTAAAAGTCCTGGTTCACGACCTGAACCCACAGCGCGCGCGCCGCCAGCGCCGCGAACGCGGCGAACATCAGCATGACGATGAAAGTGGAGCGCCACTGAGGCAGCCGGCTTTCGAGGACGGCGTTCTTCACGGGCGTCCGGTACGCTTCGTGAGCGCGCCTGGCGGTTTTACGCATGCTTGGGTCGGCTCGTTTGATGGGTCAGGTCGCGGCGGATGGGTCTTGCGCAGCCAGGTGCTCGAGCACGCTTGCAAGTTTGGCGTCCGTCGGTAATGTGATGCCAAAGGTGTCTTCCAGCACGCCGCGCAGCTCGGCGGCCGACGTGAGTTCGCGATGCTCTTCAGCCGTGCCCCGGCGGGTCACCGTCCGGTCGAACAACGTCTGGCGTTGCCCCGGGATCACGCGCGCCACGATCAGGTGATTGACGAAGATCGAATCGGGGAGGGTGGACACGTAATGGTTCGCCATGGCGTAGTCGGAGGGCACCTGGGGTTCGAGATCGAACCGGTACACGGGCTTCCACGTCTCGCCGAGCTTCACCAGCAGCTTGAAATCGCCGCGCTCGATCAGATCGAGGCGGAAGGTCTCGTGCGGCGTGGCCTGTTCACGGCCGTTATCGAACACTAGGGGAGCGGTGAGCGTCATGCTGCCGAAACCAACGTCGGCGAGCCAGGTTTCATCCGGCGTTTCCACGAGCAGCATCATGTGCGTGCGCGGCAGCATGGCATCCGGATCGGCCCAGAGCACGCGCGCTGCAAGCCCGGTCGTCTCGAATCCGATGGTCTCCAGCACTGCGCGAAACAGCAGGTTGTGTTCATAGCAATAACCACCGCGGCGCGCGCTCACGAGCTTTGCGAACACCGACTCGAGATCGAGCCGCGGCGTGACGCCAAGCAGCGTGTCGATGTTTTCAAACGGGATGGCCTGCGGGTGCAGCCGGTGCAGCGCATGCAGCGTTTCAGCGCTCGCTTCATGCGGGCCGGTATAACCGATGCGGTCGAAATAGGCGGCGAGCTGCACCGGCGAGACTGTCTGAATCATGTGTGGAACTCCTGCCCTGATGATGGAAAAACTCGGCCGGGCGTGCCGCCGCGAGGTGCCGACATTCTACCGGCACAGCCCAGTCTTGATTACAAATTGCATACGGCGGCGGGCATAAGCTCGCCGATTGGTCACGATTTTGAACTGTGAGACGGCTAAGATGGTCTTTAATAGGCGGTGCGTTCAACTCTTCTCTTAAAGAACCCTATGTCGACCCCACTTGCTACTGCTACGTCCTCCCCGCCGGCTCCCGGCAAACATCCTGCCCCACCATGCACGCTCGTGATCTTCGGCGCTGCCGGCGACCTCACCAAGCGGCTCTTGATGCCGGCACTGTACAACCTCTCGTCGGACGGTCTGCTCGACGACAAGATGAAGATCATCGGTGTCAATCACGGCGAGCTCGAAACCAGCGCCTGGCGTGACCAGCTCACCGAATCGCTCAAGAGTTTCGCCGCCGACAAGGCCGGCGCCTTTCATACATCCCAGCTAGACGAAAAGGCATGGAACTGGGTTGCCGACCGCCTGCAGTACGTTGCGGGCGAGTTCGAAACGGATGACGTATTCAACAAGCTAAAGCAGACTTTGGGTGAAAGTGGAAATGTCATTTTTTATCTCGCCGTCAGCTCACGCTTCTTCAAGCCCATTGTCGAGCGGCTCGGCAAAGCAGGATTACTGAAAGAAAACGATCAAGCGTTCCGGCGCGTGGTCATTGAAAAGCCGTTTGGGCATGACTACGCATCGGCGAAAGACTTGAATGAGAGCATTCTCAAGTTCGCCGGGGAAAATCAGATCTATCGCATTGATCACTTTCTCGGCAAGGACACCGTTCAGAGCATTCTTGCCGTGCGCTTTGCCAACGCGTTGTTCGAGCCGATCTTCCGGCGTGAATATATCGATCACGTGCAGATTACGGCGGCGGAAACCATCGGCGTGGAAGGGCGTGGCGGATTCTACGAGCAAACCGGCGCATTTCGCGACATGGTTCCTAACCACCTGTTCCAGTTGCTCGGCATGGTCGCCATGGAACCGCCGAATTCCTTCGACGCCGAAGCCGTCCGCGACAAGAAAGCCGAGATCTTCGACGCCATCCAGCCGCTGAAAGCCGGCGACGTGGTGCTCGGACAATACGAGAAGTCCGCGAGCATGCCGGGTTATCGCGAGGAAAAGGACGTTGCGCCTGACAGCCAGACGGAAACGTACGCGGCGGCGCGGGTGTATGTCGAGAACTGGCGCTGGGCCGGTGTACCGTTCTACCTGCGCACGGGCAAGCGCATGACGGCGCGGCGCACGGAGATATCGATTCAACTGAAAGCCGTGCCGTTCCTGCTGTTTCGCGACACACCCGTCGATACGCTCGTGCCGAACGTGCTGACATTGCGCATCGATCCGCAACACGGTACGACCTTCGACTTCAACGTCAAGGTGCCGGGTCCGGTGATGCAGGTCGGGGCGGTGCAGTCGTCGTTCAAATACGGCGATTTCTTCGATGAAAAACCGAACGTAGGCTACGAAACGCTGCTGTACGACTGCATGCTCGGCGACGAAACGCTGTTCCAGCGCGCGGACAGCATCGAGACGAGCTGGGCGGCGGTCGACGCCGTTCTGCATCCCGAAGGCGGTCCGTTGCCGGTTCATGGCTACGAGGCGGGAAGCGCCGGCCCCAAGGAAGCCGACGCACTGCTGCAGGCTGATGGCCGCGCATGGCGTCCGCTTGGCGACGAACACACGAAGAATGCTGGTCACAACGACAAGAACTGAGGAGAAACCTGATGGGGACAGCAGCAAAAAAGGCAGCGGCAAGCACACCGGCGAAACGCAGTGCCACGAAAGACCGCACTCACCTCGAAAGAATCCTTGCCATCGATGTCGGCGGGACGGGCCTGAAAGCGGCCATCATCGACGCGCACGGGACCATGAAGACCGAGCGCCTGAAGGTCGCGACGCCGCATCCGTGCCCGCCGGAGTTGCTGGTGGACACGCTGGTCAAGCTGGTCGAGCCGTTGATGCAGCCGTTGCCGGCGACGCATATCTCGATCGGCTTTCCTGGCGTAGTGCGCGACAACCATGTGCTGACCGCGCCGAACCTCGGCAATGAAAGCTGGCGCAACATCCCGCTCGCGCAAATGCTTTCGGATCAGCTCGGCCACCACTTGCCGGTGCGCATCATCAACGACGCCGAGATGCAGGGATTGGCGGCTATCGAAGGAAAGGGGATCGAACTCGTGCTGACGCTCGGTACAGGCGCCGGCACCGCGCTTTTCCGCGATGGCGAGCTGATGCCGCATCTGGAACTCGCGCATCATCCGGTCAGCAAGAACAAGACGTACGACGAATATCTCGGTAATGCCGCGCGCGACAAGGCGGGTAACAAGCGCTGGAACCGTCGTGTGGAAAAGGTCATCGGCATCCTGAGTTCGCTCGTGAACTACGACCGCCTCTGGATCGGCGGCGGCAACGCGGCCAATCTCAAGTTCGATTTGCCGGATAACGTGAAAGTGGTGTCGAACGAAGCGGGCATCGAAGGCGGCGCGCGTCTCTGGCATCCGCGTTCGGTACGCGAAACGCGGCAATTGCCGCCGGGGACATTCGAATGATGCCCAAGGGTTTGAAGCTGACCAAACGCTCACAGGACGACTCCGATCGCGCGCTGGAGGCGTTCTCGAAGGTCGAACTTGTGATCACCGATTGCGACGGCACGCTGCTCTACACCGATAAAACCCTCGGCGAGCCCGCAAAGGAAGCCGTGCGCAACCTGAGCGCCGCGGGCGTGCGCTTTACGGTTGCGAGCAGCCGGCCGGGCAAGGGCATGCG
This sequence comes from Caballeronia sp. M23-90, assembly GCF_053574605.1. Classification (NCBI taxonomy): domain Bacteria; kingdom Pseudomonadati; phylum Pseudomonadota; class Betaproteobacteria; order Burkholderiales; family Burkholderiaceae; genus Caballeronia; species Caballeronia sp. M23-90. The sequence goes on from NZ_JBSIPA010000134.1 coordinate 10,250, forward strand.
CACGATCGTGGATACGCTCGGTATCAAGACGCCGTTTGCCGCTTTCAACGGCGGCAAACTTGTGGACCCCGCCGGCTGGAAAACCATGAACGCGCATTGGCTCGCGCGTGATGCCGCCGAAACCGCGCTGGAAAGCCTGGCGCGCGACGGGATCGATGCGTGGGTGTTTATCGACGACCAGTGGTACATCACGAATCCCGCCGGTGAGTACGTGCCGCTCGAGCGCCGGACCGTGGGATACGACGCGGTGGTGGTGAAGCGGTTCGAGGACATCGACCTGGGTTCGGTCGAGAAGATCGTGGCGTCGACCAGTAACGCGGCCTTGCTCGAACGCAAGGAAGCTGAGTTCGCAGGTACGCTGAAGGGTCGTGCCACTGCCATGCGCTCACAAAGCTATTACCTGGACATCACACATCCGCTTGCGAACAAGGGTGAAGGCATCCGCGAACTGGCGCAGCTTGCCGGAGTGGCGCTGGAAAACGTGGCGGTGCTGGGCGATATGCAGAACGACGTCGCCATGTTCGATGTTGCGGGCGTGTCGATTGTGATGGGGCAGGCGTCGGCGCAGGTACAGGCAAGTGCTACCTTCGTATCGTCGACAAACGACGAAGACGGCTTTGCAGCGGGCGTGAACGGATTGCTCGCGGCCCGGAAGGGAGGGTAGTTTTAGACAGTCGGGAGAGCGACATCGGCGCCATGCGATGCTGACCGACAGCATCCAGCGGCGGCGCCGACGAAGCCTGGCTCTCGGCGTTGCTGCATTGTTACCTGAAGTCCACGACGCGCGTTGACGCGTGCCTTATTCGGACATCCGGTCTTAACGGCGACGCATTTGCGGACGCGGTCCACCGCCGCCGGTAGCGCGCTCGTCCTTGTGCCGGAAGTTGATCCGGCCTTTCGTCAGGTCATACACCGACAATTCCAGCGTCACGCGGTCACCAGCAAGAATCCGGATGTGATTCTTGCGCATGCGGCCCGATGCATACGCGCCCACGACCACGCCGTTATCCAGCGTCACGCGGTAGCGGCTATCGGGAAGCACTTCGTCAACAATGCCGTCCAGCTCGAGTAACTCTTCTTTCGCCATATAAAGCTCCTTAATTCGTCGTTCGATGCGATTGTATGCGAGACCAGCATGCAACCGCGATGCCTTTTATCGGATATCAATCACCGATAGTCACAGATCTGCAACAGACTGCCCGTCGATCTGACCGTCGATCAGCTTTTCCGCATGCAACAAGCAGGCCCGCCGCGCCTGTCCGCCATTTTCAAAACTTCCGTCCTGCTCGATACGGAACACGCGGCTTTCGCCCGTGGCTTCCTCACCAGCCGGCGGCGCGCGGCAGATACGCACCGATGCTTCGTAACCGGTATCCGCTGCACGAACCGCTGCGCCTTGACGTGCTCCGCGCGGGTAGATCAGCGGGTGAATTTCGTAACCCTTGTACGTCTTAAGCGGCTTGACCAGTTCTTTCATGTTTCGTGAATTCCTGTATTGCGCCCGCCCGGGCATCGAAATAGTGCATTCGATGCGTCACAACCCCGCCGACGGCCAGTCCGGGCGCCTCGGCGCTCGCGGTCGATCAGCGGTTTCGAGCAAAAAATAGCGCACGGCGCACTCGGGGTGCAGCCGTTCGCCGGGCTGTAGGTGTCGAAGAACGCCGGGGTAAAGCGCGTAATACCGTAAGTCATACACGATATAACGCATGGACTAAGCCATCCGCCGACGTCGCTGCTGTTTAAACTTTGAAGACGACTCTGAAGACGAGTGCCTGGCCGCGTTTCGATGCGAAGCCTGCACTGCCGGGGCGATGACACTCAACCAGAACTTGCGCTGAAATGCCGGGTGGATCGCTGCTGCCGTGGCGAACACGCTGCGCCAAGGCGCACTGTGTAATATTAGACAGCAAATCAGAAAAAAGTTCTGCTGTCGCCGGAGGCCCCGCCTCTCGATGCTGCAATGCGGACGTGGCCTCAGACCTGAGCACTCGTCCGCTTTCGGAGCAATGCTGCTCATTCGCGCCCGCCGCCCCGCTGCTTTCCGGCAGCATCGAAAGATCCATTATACCGTCATAGCCAGCCCGCCTTGCGGAACCGCCAGCAAAGGAAGATGTCGACCAGCAGCATCACGGTGATGCACGCCGGATAGCCATACGCCCAGTCCAGTTCCGGAATCTTGTGGAAATTCATGCCGTAGATGCCGGCAATCATGGTCGGGACCGCAAAAAGCGCAGCAAATGACCCCAAACGTTTGGTCACCTCGCTTTCCGCCAGCGAAATCAGCCCCAGATTGACCTGAATGGCGGTGACGACCATTTCCCGGCGTCCCTCGATGGTCTTCACAATGCGCTGCAGATGGTCGTAGACATCGCGGAAATAGTCCTGCATGCCGTCGCAGACGCCCGGCGCGCGGCCGCCATAGAGTTTGCTGACCGCCTCCAGCAACGGCGCCGTGTGATGCTGCAGCAAGACGAGACGGCGCTTCAACGAATACAGGTCTTCGATGATCACCCGCGACGCCGCCGAGCCATTGCGCTCGAAAATGCGCTCCTCGAGTTCATCGAGTTCCGATCCGAGCGCTTCCAGGATGGGGAAATAGCGGTCGACGACGTTATCGATCAGGGCGTACATCACGAACGCCGGGCCGTGCTTGAGCAGATGCGGCTCGCGCTCGCAGCGCGTGCGCACTTCCTGGAAACCCTGGCTCGTCCGGTTGCGCACCGAGAGCACGTAGTTCTGGCCCACGAACACATTGATCTCGCCGACCACGAGTTCGTCCTCGGCGTCGAGTTCGACCGTGTGGAGCACGCAAAACAGCGAATCCGTGTATTCCTCGATCTTCGGACGCTGGTGGCCGTGCTGGGCATCTTCCACCGCGAGTTCATGCAGCCCGAACTGGTGCGTCATGTGCGCGAGTTCGCCGGGACCCGGGTCTTTCAAGGCGACCCACACGAAGCAGTCGGGAACATCCCGATAGGCGGAGATATCGTCGATGGGGACATCGGCGAGCTTGCGGCCATCTTGATAGGCCGCGCAATTGACCAGCATGTAGTCCGCCCTTCTTACACGGTAATGAAACCGGCGCGGCCCACCCCGCACTGATACTGGATGCGTGGTGAGGCCGTCCGCCGGAACTTCCGTGAATCTTAGCGGATTTGCGAATCTGCCCAAGGCGAGGGCGCGCATCGGGTGGCCGGCGGGCGGCGCCGGCCACGAGGTGAAGCCTAACTGTTCGAATAATCCGATGCCATCTCGGAACTTAGCCGGGGCGTCTCGACCGGCGCCAGTGTGTTGTCACGCTTCGTGAGCTTGCCTTCCACCGACGCGCCGACATCCATGCGCAGTTGCTGGTAATAGATGTTGCCGTTCACGTGCGCGTTCGATTGCAGTTCCACGAAATGCTCGACGGTCACATCGCCATTGATGGTCCCGTTGATCACGATGTCATAGGCCACGACATTGCCCGTGATCGATCCCTGGTCGCTGACGACCAGCAATGTCTGCTCGCCTGGACGCCCGGTCACGTTGCCCTTGACATGTCCGTCCATGCGCAGCCCGTCACTGAATTCGAGATTGCCGGCGATCTGGACATCGTGTGCGATCAGCGTGGCAAGCTTGGCCTGGCCGACGCCGGTGGTTTTTTTTGCTTTGAACATGGATGACCCCTTTCTGGTCTGGATTGCGATTTCGATACTGGCCGCGTGCAAGGCGCGTGGCCGGCGCCTGGAAGCCCTGGATGCTGCGTTAGTTGGATTTGTCGCGCTGGCGTTTGATGAACGCGAGATCAGTGCGCATCTGATGCATTTCGGCCGCACTGTCGGTTGCCTGCTGCTGCAGCACGAGCCGCGTCGCGACCTCGTGATCGAGCGCGATCTGCGCCTTTGCGAGCTGTTCGCGAATTTCACGCTCGGACATGGGCGGTGCGCACAAGGCATCGGCTTTCTTGCTGTTTTCCCGCGATGTCACGAGCGCAAAGCCTGCCGCCGCAGCGCTCGCGGCAGCAGGCTTTGCGCTCGT
>NZ_JBSIPA010001077.1:0-252 GCF_053574605.1 Caballeronia sp. M23-90
GCGCTTGCACTCGACGTTGGGCTACGTCAGTCCGATGCAGTTCGAGCGGGACTGGTACGCTGCCCAGAACCAACGGGTGGCATAATCTCACTCAGTTAAGGGATCCGAAATTCGCGGGCAACGTCACGGAGCGCAGCGACGCGGGGCCTTTGCTATTTACTTTGTTTGCGAGTTCGCGGTCAAGCTCCCGCGCGTTTTTCGCAACGATTCTCCTTCGAGGGTAATGCGATGTGCGTTGTGTACCAGGCGGTC
>NZ_JBSIPA010001078.1:0-252 GCF_053574605.1 Caballeronia sp. M23-90
ATGAGCTTGATCCATCGTCGATAAACAGCCCGTCTGCCGCGTTACCAATCAGGTTGGATACGTTGACGATCGAGATCGCGGCAGCGAGGATGGTGCTCGTCCTGCTTGCAAAAAAAGGCCATATGAATATCGCGCTCCATCGTGACCGTCGCCAGCTCGCGCTTGACCCGCGCCAATTCCGCCTCCAACTCGCTCTGCGGCTTTTGCGTCTCGCCTACCTTCGTTAGCGTCCCTTTTCGCTCGGCAACGACC
>NZ_JBSIPA010001079.1:0-252 GCF_053574605.1 Caballeronia sp. M23-90
GCGATCAGTATGTTGTATCAGGCCCGTCGGTGGCCGGTGCGACGCGACAGCCCGAAACAGCGCCTGCATGACCAGCTGTTTTGTCATGCGCTCGCTCATGGCATAGCCGACGATCTCTCCGCTAAACTGAGGTCGGTCGGAATCCGTGGACGCCAACGGGTTAAGCAGCGGTTTTACTCAAATGGAATCGCTGCGTGAAAGCGGCCGGCGACAGATAGTCCAGACGCTCCTGTGTGCGCTGCCGGTTATAAA
>NZ_JBSIPA010001080.1:0-252 GCF_053574605.1 Caballeronia sp. M23-90
CTGAGTACTATGGAGTTGATGGCTCGGCCGACGATGGCGAGTGTGAAGAACGCATCGCGATGCATCGGCCGCCTATGGTGGGCTATGCGAGCCGTACGGGGACCAGACGGAACCTGGCTGCTTTGCGCGATGCCGGGTGGCGCCTTCTCGTTTCCGCCAAAGGCGAGCTTCGCACCGAGGGCATGCGTTACGCCCTGGACAATGGCGCCTGGTCGGCGTTCGTTCAGCAGCAACCATTTGATGAGGACGCGT
>NZ_JBSIPA010000135.1:0-14232 GCF_053574605.1 Caballeronia sp. M23-90
CTTATTGCCCCTCAGCCCGCAAGTGTGCGCATACGCGTCAAGTTGTAGCCGACCTGCGTCAGCAAAAAGAGCTGGTCTACGCGTTCAAGTCCCCGATACATGACCTGGCGAATTCGTCCAACTGTCTGGGCCACGAGGCCCACCGCCGGAACCCGGCCGGCGGCCTTGAAAAATGTGGCCAGACTCATGGCTTATCTCCTGGTTTTCCGCGCAACAGCGATTCCGGATGACGTTCCAGATAATCGGAGAGCGCATTGAGCGATTGCAGCGTCCGCGTGAGTTCCTGCAGCGCCTGATGAACGTCCGACTGCAGCGGTGAATCCTGCTGCAGCGTGCTTTGCGCTTCGGTGAAGGTGTTCTTCGCGGCGGTCAGCGTGTCACGCGCCTCGGGGGCGACCTGGGTATCGAGTTGCTTGAAGAGGCTGTTCGCGTTCTTCAGCGCACTGTTCAGGTTGTTGCCGATATCGTCGAAAGGAATCTTGTCCAGCTTCTTCGCGATATCCGCCACCTGCAGTTGCAACTCGTCGAGCGTGTTCGGCACGGTCGGCAGTTCGAGCGGATCGGCTGCGACATTCACCGTGGCTTTCGCCGCTTTCGGGAAGATATCGAGCGCCACGTAAAGCTGCCCGGTCAACAGGTTGCCGGTGCGCAATTGTCCCCGCAGGCCGTTTGTGACGAGCTTCTGCAGCAATTCCTGACCGGCGACGGTGTTCTGGCGCGGAACCGAATCGCGGAAACGCTTGCCGAGCCTGTCCGGGTAGATGTTCATGGTCACCGGCATCTGGAAGGCGCGCGACTTCGGATCGTATTCAATCGCGATGCCCGTCACGCTGCCAAGCAGAATGCCGCGGAAATCAATCGGCGCGCCGACCGACAGCCCGCGCAGCGACTGGTTGAAATTCATGACAACGCGTATTGGCTGGCCGTCCGGATCGCGCATGGCGTCCGATTCGTCGGAGCCGAGGCGGAACGTCATGTTGTCCGGCGCCTGCTTGCCGGGTTCCTGGTTAGGCGGCGTCTGGAACGCAATGCCGCCTAGCACCACGGTCGCAAGCGATTGCGTGTTGAGCTTGAAGCCGCTGGAATCGAGCCGCAGATCCACGCCGCTTGCATGCCACCAGCGCGAGTTCGTGCCCACGTACTGGTCGTAAGGCGCGTTCACGAAGACCTGCATGGTGACGCCGGTGCCGTCCTTGTCGAGCGAAAAACCCGCGACCTGACCCACCTGCACGCGACGGTAATAGATCGGCGATCCAATATCGATGGAACCCAGCGAATCACCGCGCAACGTGAACTGGCGGCCCTTCTGGTCGCCGGTCACGGCGGGCGGCGATTCGAGCCCCACGAAGTGGGTCTCGTCCTCTTTCGACTTGCCTGCATCCACGCCGATGTAGGCGCCCGACAGCAACGTGCCGAGACCGGTCACGCCGCTTGCCGCCACGCGCGGACGCACCACCCAGAAGCGCGTGTCCTTCACGGCGAAATCTTCGGCGACCTTGGTCAGCTGGACATCGACGAGAACCCGCGAATGATCCTTCGACAACGTGATGTTCTTCACCGTGCCGACATCCACATCCTTGTATTTCAGCTTCGTCTTGCCGTTTTCGAGCCCTTCGGCGCTCACGAAACTGATGGTGATCGTGGGACCGCGTCCTGCGACCGACTTCACGACCAGCACAATGCCGATCAGCGCCGCGATCAGCGGAATCACCCATACGAGCGACGGAACCCAGCGGCTGCGCGGCTCGATCACGGGATCAGGAAGGTTCGGCGGTAATCCACCGCCGCCAGCATTGCGGGAAGGCTCGTTGGGGCCCTTGGCCGTATCGTTTGAGGGGCCTTGCGGGCTAGTCATATTTCTTTCCTGAAGGTTCGATGTGATCCCACATCAGCCGCGGGTCGAATTGCATGGAGGCAAGCATGGTCAGCACCACGACGCAGCCGAATGCCAGCGCGCCCGGCCCTGGTGTGATCACGGCCAGCGACCCGAAGCGCACGAGCGCGACGGTGAGGGTGACGACAAAGACGTCGAGCATTGACCACCGGCCGATTTTTTCGACGATCCGATACAGCGTCGTACGTTGCCGCGGACGCCATTTGGACGCTGTTTGAGTCGCCCAGGTGAGGTAGGCGAGGGTGCCGAGCTTCAACATCGGCACGAGGATACTGGCGATAAAAATAATCGCCGACAGTGGATAGTCGCCGTCGTTCCAGAACATGGCGACGCCGCTCATGATGGTGTCGTCTTCTGAACCGACAATCGACGATGTATGCAGCACGGGGTACAAATTGGCCGGAATGTAGAGGATCGCGGCGGACAGCAACAGCGCCCACGTGCGCGCGACGGAGTCCGGATTACGCCTGTGGAGCTTCGCGCCGCAACGCGTGCAGCGCTGCGTATCGATCGTGATCGCGCGTTTTTGCACGAGGTTGCAGGCGTGGCAACCGATCAGCCCGGCGCGCGAGGCCGTGGTGTAGAACGGAGCGGCATCGGCGGCACTGGCGGTTTCTTTTGCTTCAGCAGGTTCGGGTGTATCGGTCATGGCTTCAGCGGTGGAGACGCGGCGTTGGCTGGAGATGCATCAGCCGGCGCGCTGGACGGCGAAAGCGGCCGCAGCAGGTCAAGCGGGGATTCGGCCTGGAGATCGGTTTGCCGGTCAGCACCCATGCCGGACTGAAGGCCGCCGAACGGGGTGTATCGTAGAGGCCCGCGCTTCGCCAGGCGCCCGGCGATTTCCCAGAGCGCGCGTGGATCGAAGGTCAGGATCACTGCGAACAGCAGCGTCAGCGCGCCGAACGCAAACAGGGCGGCCTCGGGGATCACGCGCGCGATGCTCACCATTTTCACCAGCGTAACCAGCACGCCGAGCATGAATACTTCGATCATTCCCCACGGCCGGACAAACTGGATTGCGCGCAGCACCTGGCTGAAACCGGCCGGGACGAACCCGGCGCGCAACGCGACCATCAAGTACAGCATGGCGACGAGCTCAGTGAGCGGAAAGAGGATCGTCGCGCAGAAAACCATCACCGCGATCACTTCCATGTTCTCGCCCCACAACGCGACGATCGCGCCGATCAGCGTGGTCTGCGAGGTGATCCCGTTCGTTTCCAGCTCCACAATGGGAAACGCCTGCGCAATCAGGAACGTGATTAGCGCGGCGAGCGTGATGGCGCAAAGCTTGTCGAGATTCGACGCCACGCTCGGATAAAGCGTGGCGCCGCATCGCGTGCATTTCGCTGAAGTGCGCACGGGCAGCGCACGCTTGTGAAAAAGCGTGTCGCATTCGTGGCAGGCAATCAGATCGTCTTCTTCCATGAGTGGAGTACTGGCTCTTGCGGGGGTGTTATTCAGTGTCTTGTCGCGTCCTGGTTCCGGGGCAGCCGCTTAAAAGAGCAAGGGCCGGGCCAGCGCGCATGGTAACAAACAGCGGCTACCCGGCGTCACAACGTGTCGGGGCCGGCGAAACCGTCAGGTCCGTCATGCGCCGAGACGTTCAAGGCGTTTATTCGATGATTTGATTCCCAATCCTCTCACGGATCAACTCGGCAGGATGACATCAGCGTCATTCTCGCGCCAGCACAATGCCAGAAAGGGATCGGCAACTATTTCTCTACTGAAAGCTGTTTTTTACTTGTTCGGGTAGGATGGCGGCCTTGAGACCTGCTTCACGGTTTGACGCCCTTTCTTAGGCGACAAACCCAAAATGCTGCAGGTCAATTCCGCACTTCTTTCTGGTGGACACCGTATGGAACGCAGCCCGAATTTCGCCAGCTCCGAAAGCTATAGCCGCACCGCAATCGGCCTTCATTGGCTGATCGCGCTCTTGATCATCTGCGGTTTTTATCTTGGCTGGATCATGACCGATATCCCCGGATTCACGCCAACCAAGCTCAAGTACTTCTCATGGCATAAGTGGATTGGCGTAACCGTGTTCGCGCTCGCGGTGATCCGTGTGCTCTGGCGCAGCACGCACAAGGCGCCGTCCATGCCCCGGCGCATGCCGGGATGGCAAAAAGGCGTCGCGCATCTCACGCATTTCCTGCTTTATGTATTGATGCTGATCATTCCGATTTCGGGTTATCTGTACAGCTCCGCTGCGGGCATTCAGGTGGTTTATCTCGGCGTGTTGCCGCTGCCGACGATCATCGGGCCGGACAATGTGCTGAAGGGCACGCTGAAGATGGTCCACATCTATCTGAACTACACACTGCTGGTCCTCGTCGCCATGCATGTGCTCGCAGCGTTGAAGCACCATTTCATCGATCGGGACGGACTGCTCGCCCGCATGATTCCGTTCCTGCGGTGATCATCGCTCGTATGTTTTTTGCGACGTATTCCCCGGAATTTCGAGTTTATTGATTCTTGTTTGTTGATAGCCCGTTTCCCAGAGGCGGGTTGCGCTGATTCGCATTTGATTCTCAAATAGCGACTCGTCCCAATATCCGGTTCGCTTCAGGAAATACATGAAACACGTGAAATTCTCCCGTTGGTTGGTTGCCGGCGTTTCCGCCGCATCGCTGGTCGCGGCAGTTTCCGCGTTCGCCCAGGCCCAGGTCGACACCGCCAAAAGCACCGTGACGGCGACGTCCAGGCAGATGAACGTGCCTGTCGATGGCAAGTTCAAGAAGTTCACCGCAACCCTCGACTTCGATCCCGCCAAGCCGGCTGCCGGCAACGCGAGCATCAACATCGATACCGCCAGCTACGATCTCGGCGACGACAGCTACAACAAGCAGGCGCAAGACAAGGACTGGTTCGACGTCGCGCATTTCCCTAACGCGACCTTCGCGTCAACGTCCATCGCGCCGGCCGGCGGCAACAAATTCAACGTGGCCGGCAAGCTGACCATCAAAGGCAAATCCCAGAACGTCACGGTGCCGGTCACTGTCACGCAGCAGGGTGCCACGCAGACCTTCGATGGCGCGCTGCCCATCAAACGCACGCAGTTCGATGTCGGTTCGGGCGAGTGGAAAGACACGTCGGTCGTCGCCGATGAAGTCGTCATCAAGTTCCATCTCGTCGCGGTCAAGAAATAACGGTCAAGAAATAATCCAGTTTCAAACCTCATCCAGGAAAACACATGAAAAAGAACCTTTTGATCGCGGCAGCAGGCGCGTTGTTCGTGGCGGCATCGTTTAACGCAATGGCCGCTGAAGTCACGTACCAACTCGATCCGAACCACACGTACCCGAGCTTTGAGACCGATCACTTCGGCGGCATCTCGGTGTGGCGTGGCAAGTTCGACAAGAGCAGCGGCACGGTGACGATCGATCGCGAAGCGAAGAAGGGCACGCTGGAAGCGACCATCGACATGACGTCGATCAACATCGGCAATGAGAAGCTCGACGGTGAACTGAAGAGCGCGCAGTTCTTCGATACCGAAAAATTCCCGACGGCAACCTACAAGGGCACGTCGATGAAGTTCAAGGGCGACGTGCCAGTCGAAGTGATCGGCGAGCTGACGCTGCACGGCGTGACGAAGCCGGTGAACCTGAAGATCGAATCTTTCAAGTGCTTCACGAACCCGATGATGAAGAAGGAAGTGTGCGGCACGGAATCGACGGGCACGTTCGATCGCGCTGACTTCGGTGTGGACTACGGCAAGGCATACGGCTTCAAGATGAAGACGACGCTGCATATCCAGGCTGAAGGCGTGCGCCAGTAAGCATCGATTGCAGGTTTGAAGAACCGTTCCGGCTCACGTCGGAACGGTTTTTTTTCGCCTACAGGTTTTGCGAGCATTTCGGTCCGGATTTCGGTGTGGCACAGTCGGCAGCGTTTACACATGTGTTACATCAATATAAAAATTCCTGGAGAAATGCATGAGCAGTACGTCTGCAACAGTACCGGTTGTCCGTCCGGCCGCGTGGCGTGCCGTGGTGGCGGCGTCCATAGGCAACGCGCTCGAATGGTTCGACCTCGTGGTCTACGGGTTTTTTGCGGTCGTCATCTCGAAGCTGTTCTTTCCGTCGGGCAACGATTCCATCTCGATCCTGCTGACGCTCGGCACATTCGGCGTGTCGTTTTTCATGCGGCCGCTGGGTGCGATCGTGCTCGGCGCCTACGCCGACAAAGCCGGCCGCAAAGCCGCGCTCACCCTATCCATACTGTTGATGATGGTGGGCACGCTGATCATCGCCGTGTTGCCGACGTATTCGTCCATCGGGATTGCCGCGCCGTTGATCCTGGTCCTCGCACGCTTGATGCAGGGCTTTTCGGCCGGCGGCGAGTTCGGCAGCGCGACTGCATTTCTCGCCGAACACGTGCCGGGGCGGCGCGGCTTTTTCGCGAGCTGGCAGGTTGCAAGCCAGGGGTTGACGACGCTGCTAGCTGCCATTTTCGGCGTGGTACTGACCGGGAATCTATCGCCGGAACAGATGAATTCGTGGGGCTGGCGCATGCCGTTTTTCTTCGGCTTGCTGATCGGGCCGGTGGCGTACTACATCCGCACACGGCTCGATGAAACGCCTGAATTCCTTTCCGCCGTCACGACCGCGACGCCCTTGCGGGACACGTTTGCATCGAACAAGGAGCGCTTGCTGATTGCCATTGGCACGGTGGTGCTGGGAACGGTGGCGACCTATCTCGTGTTGTTCATGCCGACCTACGCGATTCGCCAGTTGGGCCTTGCGCCCTCGGTTGCATTCACGGCGATCCTGCTGACGGGCGCGATCCAGATGGTACTGTCGCCGCTGGTAGGCCATCTCTCCGATACCCACGGCCGCACCCGCATCATGCTGATCTCGGCCGTGCTGTTGCTCGTGTTGATCTATCCGCTCTTCTCGTGGCTCGTCGCGCATCCGGCGTTCGGCAACCTGCTGGTCGTGCAAGCGGTGCTCGGCGTCCTGATGACCGGGTACTTCGCCGCGCTGCCGGGATTACTCTCGGAGATGTTTCCGGTTGCCACGCGCACGACCGGGATGTCGCTGGCTTATAACATCGCGGTGACAGTATTCGGCGGGTTCGGGCCGTTCATCATCACGTGGCTGATTGCATCGACGGGATCAAAGGCCGCGCCCAGCTTCTACATGATTTTCGCGGCCGTGATCAGCCTTGTAGCGTTGATGGCGGCGCGCAAGAGGCTGGGGTTCAAGTGACAAGTCGCGGGGCCGCACGCTTATGAGTGGCGCTTTTGCTGCGCCTGCATGTAGGCGCGCAAAAGCTTGTTGATGCGCGTCTGGTAACCCTCGCCTTGTTCCTTGAACCAGGCCAGCACGTCGGCGTCTAGACGCATGGTGACCGCCTGCTTGGGCGGTCTTTGCAGCTCGGCGTTCAGGAAGAACTCGTCGCCGAGCTCGGGCATCTCGCTTGTGTCGATACTGGAATCCGGCATGGCTTCCAGGCGCTTCCAGTCGGTCTTCGTGGTTTTGCTCATGATTGTGTTCCTGCTTTTAATGCCGCGATCATTTAGAAATAGCGTCACCGTAGCGTTTTATCTCGGGTCGCGTTGCCTTGCGCGCTGAAATAATCCGCACGGTGTCGCCGTCGCGCTCTACATAAACGACCAGCGCCACGATCAGTTTCATCCATCCCAGTGCAATCCAGCGATCTTCGCCGAAATCTTCACGGCGATCCGCAGCGGTCAGAACCGGATGCTTGAAGATCTCGATAGCATCGTTGAAGTCGACGCCGTGTTTGCGGACATTGCTCCGATTCTTTGTTTCGTCCCACTCGAATCGCATAGCGCTTCCTGTATTTACGATTGTACATACATTGAGCTGGTTTAGGAACTACGCGGGCTTGCCACCCATAGCTGTCTGCGCCAGTTCCACCAAATATTACAAATGGCCGCCTAAAAGCGAAAAAGGCCGATTCTTTCGAATCGGCCTTTCGCACTTCAGATACGTCGAGTCTTTAGTCCTGCGCCTTCAAACCTCTGCGCCTGCGTTCGGATCGGTCGGATCGAATTTCGGCTTCTTGTCCTTCACCAGGTCTTCGCGCTTCACGCCAAGCCACATGGCCAGCGCGGCGGCAACGAACACCGACGAATAGATCCCGAACAAGATACCCACCGTCAACGCCAGCGCAAAATAGTGCAGGGTCGCGCCGCCGAAGAAGAACATGGACAGCACCATCATTTCGGTACAGCCATGGGTGATGATGGTTCGCGACATGGTGCTCGTGATTGCGTGGTTGATCACCTCGATCACCGTCATCTTGCGCTGCTTGCGGAAGGTCTCGCGAATCCGGTCGAAGATGACCACCGACTCGTTCACCGAGTAACCCAGCACCGCGAGAATCGCTGCGAGCACCGACAGCGAAAACTCCCACTGGAAGAACGCGAAGAAACCGAGAATGATCACCACGTCGTGCAAGTTGGCGATCACGCCGGCCACTGCGTATTTCCATTCAAACCGGAACGACAGGTAAATCACAATGCCGATCACCACGCATGCCAGCGCAAGCAGGCCGTTGGTCACGAGCTCTTTACCGACCTGCGGACCGACGAACTCCACGCGCTGCAACTGCACCTGCGCGTCCTGGTTCTTCAGCGCGCTCATCACCTGATCGCTCTGCTGCGCCGACGTCAAGCCCTGCTTCAACGGCAAGCGAATCAACACGTCACGCGATGTGCCGAAGTTCTGCACCTGGGCATCGGGATAACCGAGCGCGCCCAGCGTGCTGCGTACCGGTTCGAGGGGCACGGCTTGCGGGTATTGCACTTCCACCACGGTGCCGCCGGTGAATTCCACCGACAGATGCAACCCGCGATGCAACAGGAAAAATACGGCGGCAAGAAACGTGATGAGCGAGATCGCGTTGAACAGCAACGCTCGCTGCATCAACGGCAAGTCGCGGCGAATACGAAAGAATTCCATGATTTATTCTCCGGGACTCAGTTGGACGAGCCGGGTTTTTTCGGTTCGACACCCGGACCCGAGCGGCGGCGAACAACCGGCTTGCCGTTGCGAAGCGCGGGCGCAGCCTGCTTTTGCGGACGTGCGGGAACCGGCGCCTTGACACGGGCGGCCGGCTGGATGATTTCGTCGACAGGGGAATCGTCGCCGCGCTGATTCGCGAGGTACGCCGCTGTTGCAGCCGCCGTATCGCCGCCTTCCGGACGCCATACCTGTCCAATCGCGAGCGATTGCAGCTTCTTCTTGCCGCCGTACCAAAGGTTCACCAGACCGCGCGAGAAGAACACCGCCGAGAACATGGACGTCAGGATGCCGATACAGTGCACGACCGCAAAGCCGCGAACCGGGCCCGAACCAAACGCGAGCAGCGCCAGGCCGGCAATCAACGTGGTCACGTTCGAGTCGAGAATCGTCGCCCATGCGTGCGAGAAGCCGTTCTGGATCGCGAGCTGCGGCGGCGCGCCGTTACGCAGTTCCTCGCGGATCCGTTCGTTGATCAGCACGTTTGCATCGATTGCCATACCGAGTGCCAGCGCAATAGCCGCGATACCCGGCAGTGTCAGCGTGGCTTGCAGCATGGAGAGAATCGCGACCAGCAGCAGCAGGTTCACCGACAGCGACAGCATGGAGATCAGGCCGAACAGCATGTAGTACGCGATCATGAAGACAGCGATGGCGGCGAAACCGTACTGCACGGAATCGAAGCCCTTCTTGATGTTGTCGGCGCCCAGGCTCGGGCCGATCGTGCGTTCTTCGATGATGTCCATTGGCGCCGCGAGCGAACCTGCGCGCAGCAACAGTGCGAGATCGGTTGCGGCTTGCGGCGAGGGCTGGCCAGTGATCTGGAAGCGGTCGCCGAGTTCCGACTGGATGGTCGCGACCGTCAGCACTTCGCCCTTGCCCTTTTCGAACAGGATCATGGCCATCGGCTTGCCGATGTTGTCACGCGACACGCTGCTCACCGAACGCCCGCCGGCGGCGTCGAGGCGAATGTTCACGGACGGACGCTGATGTTCGTCGAATCCCGCCGACGCGTCGATGATCCGGTCACCCGAGAAGATCACCTGCTTGCGTACGAGAACAGGGCCTGCGTTGCCTTGCGGGAAGAGTTCGTCGCCCGGCGGAACCGGGTCGTTCGGACCGGGATGCGTATTGGTCGGATCGGCGAGACGCGCTTCAAGCGTGGCTGTCCGTCCGATGATGTCCTTCGCCTTCGCCGTGTCCTGCACGCCCGGCAATTCGACCACGATGCGGTCGGCACCTTGCTGCTGGATCACCGGCTCGGCCACGCCAAGTTCGTTCACGCGGTTATGCAGCGTGATGATGTTCTGCTTGAGCGCGGCGTCTTCAACCGTCTTTTGCGCAGCCGGCGTGAACGTGCCGACCACCTGGTAACCGTCGCTGCCTTGACGCGTCGCCCATTGCAACTCGTTCAGGCTGGTCGAAAGCACGGTGCGCGCGGAATCGGCTGCGGCCTGGTCGGAGAAATTCACCACCACGGCCTGGTTCACGCGATTCACGCCGCCATCGCGGATGTTCTTGTCGCGCAAGAGGGCGCGTGCGTCGGTGGCGTTCGAATCCAGCTTCTTGTTCAGCGCGCCTGCCATGTCCACTTGCAACAGGAAGTGAACGCCGCCGCGCAAGTCGAGGCCGAGATACATCGGCAATGCATGCAACGCGGTGAGCCAGCGCGGCGAAGCTGCCTGCAGGTTCAACGCGACGACATATTGCGGATCGGTCGGATCGCTGTTGAGCGTTTTCTGCAACAGATCCTTCACGCGCAATTGCGTGTCCGTGTCTTTCAGGCGCACGCGGATGTTTGCATTGGCCGACGAGTTGTCGAACGTGACTTCGTCAGGCGTGATCTTGCTCGCCGACAGCGCGCTCTCGACATTGGCAAGCGTTGACGAATCAAGCTTGACCGTTACTTTGCCGCTCGATACCTGCACCGCCGGCGCTTCGCCGAAAAAATTGGGCAGTGTATAGACGAGGCCGATGACGAGCGCCACCAGCATCACGGCATATTTCCAAAGTGGGTAGCGATTCATGGGGATGGCCGAACAGGAGAGTTGGCGAGGACGGGATAAGCGATGCGTCCGGCAATGAGCGGGCTGCCGGTTTCAAGACCGAGAGCGCGCGGGCCGCGCCGGACGCGAGACAAGTTGGCCTTACAGCGACTTGATCGTGCCTTTCGGGAGGATGGTCGTGACAGACGCCTTCTGGATGGTGATTTCCGTGCCTTCCGCGATCTCAACGCCTACATACGCGTCCGTCACCTTCGTCACCTTGCCGACAATACCGCCGTTCGTTACGACTTCGTCACCCTTCGCCATCGCGCCCAGCATGTTGCGATGTTCCTTCTGACGCTTCATTTGCGGGCGAATCATGATGAAGTACAACACAGCGAACATCAAGATCAGAGGCAGAAAACTCATGATGCTCGATTGCGCACCGTCGGCGCCTTGTCCGAAGGCTCTTGAAATAAAATCCACGTCGGTCTCTCCGTTATAACGATCAGAAAATTAGCCCGCTATTCTAACACCGGGCTTCGCCGCACAAGCGCGGAATGCGCTTTGTGATCAAGCTGTTAAAGGGCGGCGTAAAGCAATTGTAATGTTTATTGCGTGCGCCGAAGATCGAATGACTGAACGTTGGCCACCCGGTCGACATTTTTTGTCAGTCGATTCCGCGTGCGCGGTTCTCGTGAAACACCTTCACGAACGCACCGAACATATGGTTTTCGATCGAATCGCGGATTTCCTGCATCAGTTGCAAGTAGTAATGCAGGTTGTGGATCGTGTTCAGTTGCGAGCCGAGGATCTCCCCCACACGATGCAAATGGTGCAGATAGCCGCGCGTGAAATTGCGGCACGTGTAGCAGCCGCAGCTTTCATCGAGTGGCTTGAGTGAATTCTTGTGCGCGGCGTTGCGGATCTTCACGTCGCCAAAACGCGTGAACAGCCAGCCGTTGCGCGCATTGCGGGTCGGCATCACGCAGTCGAACATGTCCACGCCGGAGGCCACGCCCGCGACCAGGTCTTCCGGCGTGCCCACGCCCATCAGGTAATGCGGTTTGTCGGCGGGAAGCTTCGGGCCGATATGTTCCAGCACCCGCATCATGTCTTCTTTGGGCTCGCCCACCGACAAGCCGCCGATCGCAAAGCCGTGGAACCCGATGTCCGCCAGTCCGGCCAGCGATTCGTCGCGCAAGTCTTCGAACATGCCGCCCTGCACGATCCCGAACAGCGCGTTCGGGTTGCCGCCCTTGGCGAATTCATCGACGGAACGCTTTGCCCAGCGCATCGACATGCGCATGGAGTCAGCCGCGTCCTTGTGCGGCGTGGGTACGCCGTTGGTGGCGTAAGGGGTGCATTCATCGAACTGCATCACGATGTCCGAATTCAGCACTTTCTGAATCTGCATCGAGATTTCCGGCGATAAAAACAGCTTGTCGCCGTTGATGGGTGATGCGAACGTGACACCATCTTCAGTGATCTTGCGCAGATCGCCGAGGGAGAAGACCTGGAAGCCGCCGGAATCCGTAAGGATCGGCCGGTTCCAGTTCATGAACCTGTGCAATCCGCCATGCGCCGCGATGGTTTCGAGCCCTGGGCGCAGCCACAGGTGAAACGTGTTGCCGAGGATGATCTGCGCGTGCATTTCCTCGAGTTCGCGCGGCGCGACGGCTTTCACCGTGCCGTATGTGCCGACAGGCATGAAGATCGGCGTTTCGACCACGCCGTGGTTCAACGTGACGCGGCCACGGCGGGCCTGGCCGTCAGTGGTGATCAGGTCGAACTTCAGGCCGTTTTCAGGGCGGGACGTGGCGTTGGTTACTTCGTTCATGCAAAGCTCCTGTGCAACCAGAGAACAGTCCGGCGCAGATTGGTAATTTATTGTCGCGTCAGCAACATCGCGTCGCCGTAACTGAAAAACCGGTACCGCTGTTCGATCGCGTGCGCATATGCGGCGCGGATCGGGTCCATGCCGGCGAACGCGGAGACGAGCATCATCAGCGTCGATTTCGGCAAATGGAAGTTCGTGACGAGCCGGTCAACTACGCGAAACTGATAACCCGGCGTGATAAAAATATCGGTCTCGGCGCTGGTTTCGGCGAGCGGCCGGCCGGCCTGGTCGGCGTCGCGGGCGGCGGCTTCGAGGGCGCGCATCGACGTGGTTCCAACTGCGATCACGCTATTTCCACGCGCTTTCGTGGCCGCGATCTTGTCGGCGAGCGCCTGCGGCAGCCTGTACCACTCGCTGTGCATCTTGTGGTCCGCGAGGTTTTCCACGCGCACCGGCTGGAACGTGCCCGCGCCGACGTGCAGCGTCAACGTCGCGCGTTCCATGCCGCGGGCATCGAGGGCTTCGAGCAGGTTTGCATCGAAATGCAGGCCCGCCGTGGGCGCTGCGACCGCACCGGGATTGGCCGCATAGACCGTCTGGTAGCGGGTTTCGTCGTAGGCATCGGGATCGTGTTCGATGTACGGCGGCAACGGCAAACGCCCATATTGCTCGATGAGCGTCAGGCAATCCGCCGGGAAATGCAGCGTGTAGAACGGTTCCACGCGCTCGCCGACGGTGACTTCGAACGCATCGGCGAGGACGATCTTCGTGCCCGGTTGCGGACTTTTGCTCGCCCGGATCTGCGCAAGCGCGGTCGTTGCCCCCGTCAGACGCTCGACGAGCACCTCGATGCGCCCGCCGCTGGCCTTCTGGCCGAGGAACCGCGCCTTCAGGACTTTGGTATCGTTGAATACCAGCAGGTCGCCGGGTTCCAGCAGACCGGGGAGTTCCGTGAACTGGCGGTCAGTGAAAGCGGGCGAAGCCGCGCTGTTGTCCACCTCGAGCAGACGGCTCGCGCTGCGCTCGGTGAGCGCCGTTTGCGCGATCAGCTCGGGCGGCAGATTAAAATCGAAGTCGGAAAGCGTGAACATTGGGAAAGCGTATCTGTGCGCGATGGTCCGCGCGGTATTTTGCAAAAATGCGTGCAAGGCGGCGCGCGACGGCACTGTGGTGATGAATGCCCGGCGGCCGCGAAACGAGGCTTCGCCGTGCCGAACGAAGCCGATATTGTACTTTGAAGAGATTAGATGCCCTTGTCCGACCGCCGTTCGCTCGTCGATCCCGATGCCGAAATTGCTCCTGAAGCAGCGGGCGACGCGGACGCGCCCATACAAAAGCCCAAGCGCGCACGCGCGAGAAAACTCGCCGATCTTGAAATCGCGGACAAGGTCCAGCCGCTCAAACCCGCCGCGCCGCCGCCCAAACCCGTCGACAAACTCGCGAAGCTCGGCTTGAAATCGGATATCGATCTGGTGCTGCATCTGCCGATGCGCTATGAAGACGAAACGACCATCACGCCGATCG
>NZ_JBSIPA010001081.1:0-251 GCF_053574605.1 Caballeronia sp. M23-90
CTGGGCCAGGTTTTTTGACGGGGTCGAGACCTCCAAGAAGCATACGGCCACTGTCTCTGCGCGCATCAAGTGTACGCCCCTGAAGTTTCTATTCATGAGGGTCGCGCCCAAGCGCGTGGGGCGGTTTCCTAAGAAACTCACCTTCACGCTGGCGAGTCCTGAGGCTGTAGTGAATATCCAAATTGCGCCGCGCGGCGATGAAGCTGTTTGATGACACGGTCCCTGTACTGCTGTTCGTAATGATCCGCACC
>NZ_JBSIPA010001082.1:0-251 GCF_053574605.1 Caballeronia sp. M23-90
TCACTAAACGGCTTCGCAAGTCATTTTCTTCTGTCATCGGTGCAAATCCTCTAAGTGTCCACGTGGACACCTAGCATCAGAGTGCAGCGATTTCTACACAAGGACGCTACTGATGGATCGCATACGATCTGGATCAGCTCGCCCAGACAAGACCGCCGGTTCCTCGGCTGATGGATCTTGGGCGGGCGCTGCTTGCGTGGAATCCACAGGCCGGCGTCGGTCATCAGGTGGCGAACCGTCTCTGCGGCTAA
>NZ_JBSIPA010001083.1:0-250 GCF_053574605.1 Caballeronia sp. M23-90
TCCGCAATGCCATAGCTGCGAAGATCGTGTTATTGCCTGAGCACTTGTGGCGATCGCTCACATGGGATCAAGGCGCAGAGATGGCCCAGCACGTGCAACTTCGAATCGATACGGGTCTGGAGATCTATTTCTGCGGTGTGTCACGAACATGAGCGAGAGCTTGTGATGCTGTATCGAAGATGGGAGAAGGCCTCTCGAAGTCGGCTTGCAGGAGCAGGCTTCAAACCGCCCGGTGCTGCTGCGTTTAAAA
>NZ_JBSIPA010001084.1:0-250 GCF_053574605.1 Caballeronia sp. M23-90
CTCCCGCTCCAGCGTCGACACCGAAATCTCGATTCCCTTGCGTCCCATGATCGCCTCCCTGTCGGTCATGGCTTTATCGTAGAACAACAAATATTTATGTAAAGTTATTTCTGGGACAGAACACTAGGTGTCCACGTGGACACTTAGAGGATTTGCACCGATGACAGAAGAAAATGACTTGCGAAGCCGTTTAGTGATTGGCCAAAAGCGCGATGGCCGACGCGAATACGATGACGAAGCGCGGGATGAA
>NZ_JBSIPA010001085.1:0-248 GCF_053574605.1 Caballeronia sp. M23-90
TGCGCGCTCTTTTGCTGCAGGTGCTGTACTCAATTCGTAGCGAGCGCATGCTGGTAGAACAGATTTCCTACAACATGCTGTTCCGCTGGTTCGTCGGCTTGCCGATGGACGGGACCGTGTGGGACCATTCGACGTTCAGCAAGAACCGCGACCGGTTGCTCGAACACGACGTGCTGGTGTTGCTCTTCAACGAGACAGTCGAGACCGCGCGCGAACGCGGGTATCTTTCCGGGGAACACTTCAGCGTC
>NZ_JBSIPA010001086.1:0-248 GCF_053574605.1 Caballeronia sp. M23-90
CCCGCTCCAGCGTCGACACCGAAATCTCGATTCCCTTGCGTCCCATGATCGCCTCCCTGTCGGTCATGGCTTTATCGTAGAACAACAAATATTTATGTAAAGTTATTTCTGGGACAGAACACTAGCAGGCTGCTGAAATATCGGTCGTTGATGCGTTCGGGTGCATTTCGATGGATGCTGGGGCTCGCACTTTTGAAACTCGGAAGACGTTTGCAGGCATTCCACGTTGCTCGCGAGTTCACGATATC